>NZ_JBUEGC010000016.1:0-114544 GCF_054963655.1 Streptomyces sp. HSS9-12
ACCAGCCGCCGCCCCTCGTCCCGGCGGCGCCACCGCCACTAGGCTCAACCCCCATGGAGATCCTGGGTACTTCCTTGCGGGTGTGTGTCGACGACATCGACGCCGCGATCGGCGTCTATGAGAGGCTGACGGGCAGTCAGGCGCAGCGCTTTGAGCGCGGTGGTGTCTCCGTCGCCGCGGTCGGTGCGTTCCTGCTGATGAGCGGACCGGAGGCGCAGCTGGAGGTACTGCGGAAGGTCACGGCGACCATCGCGGTGAAGGACGTGGACGAGGCGCATGCGGTCCTCACGGAGGTGGGTGCCCAGATCATCGCGGGACCGGTGCCCACACCGGTGGGCCGCAATCTGGTGGCCCGCCACCCCGACGGCTCGGTCTTCGAGTATGTGGACCGCGGCGGCGCCTGACGTTTTTCCCGGATACCTCGCCTTGGCCCGCCCGCCCCGATTTTTCGGGGCGGGCGGGCGGGAAACCACGGGCGCGGGCCCATTGACGGGACATCAGGAGATGTCGAGGATGATCTTTCCGCGCGTGTGGCCTTCCTGGCTCAGCCGGAACGCCTCCGCCGCCTCGGCGAGCGGCAGAACCTTGTCCACGTGCACCGTGAGCTTCCCCGCATCGGCGAGTTCACCGAGCGCGGTCAGGTCCGCCGTACTGGGGCGCACGAAGACGTAGCGGCCGCCCACCTCGGCGACCCCCGCGCCGTCGACGATCGACACGATCCGGGACGTGTCCTTGACCAGCTGTGCGGAGACGGCCACGGCATCCCCGCCCACGAAGTCGAGCGCCGCGTGGACCCTCTCGGGGGCCAGCGCCCGCACCCGGTCCGCAAGCCCCTCCCCGTACGTCACCGGCTCCCCGCCCAGCGAGCGCACGAAGTCGTGGTTGCGCTCGCTCGCCGTGCCGATGACGCGGGCGCCCGCCGCCACGGCGATCTGGACGGCCTGCGAACCGACCCCGCCCGCCGCCGCGTGCACCAGCACGGTCTCGCCCTCCCTGACATCCGCGGCGCGCAGCGACTGGTAAGCGGTGAGCCCGGCCAGCGGAAGACCCGCCGCCTGCTGCCAGCTGAGAGAGGCCGGCTTGCGGGCGAGCGTGCGGACGGGCGCCGGGACCAGCTGGGCGTACGTGCCGTGCTGTACGGTGTCCTGCCGGTTGTACGCGATCACCTCGTCTCCGACCGCGTACTCCGTGACAGCCGCCCCGACGCGTTCCACGACACCGGCCACGTCCCACCCGGGAATGAGCGGGAAGTACACGTACAGGACCGGGTCGAGTGCGCCCGCCGCGATCTTCCAGTCCACGGGATTGACGCCGGCGGCCCTGGCGCGGATGAGGATGCTGTCGGGTCCGACCTTGGGCTCGGGCTGCTCGGTGAGCTGCGGGGTCTGGCCATATGCGCTGATGGTGACTGCCTTCATGCCTGGGCAACGACGGGCGCGGATGCGATCATTCCCCGCGCCCGCCGATTCCGACGGAATGTCACTCCCGCGGCCGCATCCCGAAGTCGTAACGCTCCGGCAGCGGGTGCTCGGTCCGCGCCCGGGCCCGTACCTGCTCGGTGACGGGTCCATTGCCCGCGACCAGCCGCTCGGCGATGGCGAACCAGGTGTCCCCGAGGATCTCATCGCCCTCGCGGAGATCGGCGACCTCGAAGCCCTCGTCGAAGACAGCGCGGGCGGCCCGCGCATCCCCCTCCGCCAGCAGGACCTGGGCCTGAAGCAGCCGGAACCGGCCGAGCGCGCGAACGCCGGCCGGGAGCCCGTCGAGCACGGCACGGGCGTCCGCGGCCCGGCCGGCGGAGAGCAGGGCCGGGATCGCCTCATGGCCGAGCGCGATCAGGACGGCAGGGGAAACGGCGGCGGCCCGGTCTGTCCCGGCGGGCTGGGCGGCACGTCCGCCTGGCCCGGTCTCCGCGCTCGCGTGCGGGCTCGCGGTGCCTGCGGCCGGTGCGTCCGCCGCGGCGGTGGTCGCTTCCCCGGGGCCCGCCGCCAGGCGTACGGCGCGCAGCAGGCGGTCGGCGGCCCGGCTGTGGTGGCCGGACTCGGCATCGGCGACGGCCAGGCAGCGCAGCGCCCACGGCGTCTCGGCCTGGGCCAGGGAGCGTTCCCAGCTGCGGGCCGCCTGGGCGCGGTCGCCCGCGTGCCACTGGGCCACGCCCAGGTGGTAGTCGGCCGACGCGCCCGGCGGGGCGGTCTCCAGTTGTTCGCGCCACGCCGGTCCGACCAGCGAGGTGCCGGGCTCGCTCTCCCGCTCCCGCTGCGGCTCGGGAAGGCGGCCCGTCCGCAGCAGTTCGAGCCACGGCCGCTGCTCCTCCCCCAGCGTCGCCGGGTCGAACGGCGTGCCCGGCAAGTCGTACCCGGCGCGTTCGACTTCCAGCGCGCCCCAGCCGGAGCCCGTCGCCAGGCTCTCCTTCGGCACGGCATCGGCGTACGGCAGCCAGGCCGCGTACGCCGCGTCCACATCCGCGCGCGGCAGCGCGGACTCGAGCCGGGACTCGGTTTCCGCGCGGGCGGCGGCCCAGTCCTCGCCGTGCACCGCCACCGGGTCGGCGGACAGCGGCCCGTACGCCTCGAGCCACGCGAACTCCGCGTCGCCTTCCAGCCGCAGATGCTCCAGCTGCGTACGGGCGAGGCCGGCCTGGATCTCGGCGTAGCCGCCCGTGCCAGGCTCGGTCAGCCACTGCTGCCAGCGCCGGCCGCCCTGGCCCGCTCCCCACAGGAAGAGCTTGCGGCCGCGCAGCAGATCGGTCGACGTCTGGACCAGGCCGTGGCCGTCGGCGTCGAGCGAGGCGATCCAGCGGCGGGCGCCGTCGGGTACTTCGTAGAAGTAGTCGGCCGGATACTCGCTGCGCAGCGGGTAACTGCGGTCGGCACCCTCCCACACGGGGACGGGGACGCGGCGCAGGCTGCGCTCGTAACCGAAGTGCCAGGCCTCGTCGGCCGGGGCCAGGATCCGGGTGCCGGCAACCTCCGGGACGGCGATGTTGGACCACCAGTAGACGGCTACGGGCCGGTCGTGCGGATTGCGGATCCGTACGCCGATGTAGAGGAAGTCAGAGCCGTCGGGCAGCCACAGGTCGACCTGGAACGGGGTGTCGCGCAGCCGCTCCCACTCCCACAGCCGCAGCATCTCTCCGCCGTCGGGGGCGGCTACGCGGGCCGCGTGCAGCGGGGCGCAGGACAGGGTGGTGTGGCCGGTCGCGCCGATGTTCCACTCGATGCCGCCGGAGAACCAGGCGCCGTTCAGCGCGAAGTCGGCCGGCTGGACAACGGGGTTGGTGTAGAGCAGTTCACGGCCGGTCGGCTTGTGGTGGAGGGAGTGGACGCGGCCGCCGAGACCGGGCAGGACGGTGGCGCGGAGCCGGTCGTTCTCGATGACGATCGCGTCCAGGGCGGTGGGGGTGCGGTCGCGCCCGTAACCGTCGCGCACCCGTGCGGGCAGCAGCGAGCGAAGCGGCTCGTAGCCGATCTGCCGGGCCATGTCGGCGGGGAGCGCGGCGCGGGTCTCCTCGTCGATGCGGTGGACGTCGCGGGGTGCCCGTAGCGGGGGCAGCGGGTTGTCGGGGCCTGTCGGGGCGGCGGGAAGGGTCAGGGTGGTACGTCGCACGCTCGTGGCCACAGTGCCTCGCTCGCTTCTACCCGGGCCACCTCAGGCTCGGCGGCCGCCTGTTGACCATGGAACATGGTCTCGGCGCTCCTGAACAGGGCTTCAGTCAGTCAGAATGTGACCCAGCAGGTTGGAGCGTCCGCGCCGAGTCGGCCGGGCGGCCGCGACCAGTTCGCGGGGGATCCGGCGAAGGCGACCGGCGTCCGGGCGTGGCGGAGGCGGCCGAGCGGGCCGGTGCTCTCGGTCAGCCACGCGTCGGCGTCGTACGGCTTGTCCGCCGCCGGTACGCCTGCGGCCGGCTCGCCGATGCCGGACAGCAGCCAGGCCGCGGTGCGGGCGAGGGCGAGCGTGGCGAGCTGTGTGCCGCCGCCGTCCAGCTGCTCGGTGAGGGCGCGCAGTACTGCGGCCGCCAGGAGATAGCCGGTGCCATGGTCCAGTGCCTGTGCGGGCAGGGCCCCGGGGCGGCCGTCCGGGTCCAGCTGACGGTGCCGATGCACACTGTCCGGGTGGCCCGTCGGCTCCGACTCGGTGACGGCGATACCGCTGGCCGCCTGCACCAGGCTGTCGAAGCCGCGCCGCCCTGCCCACGGGCCGTCCGTCCCCCAGGCGCTCACCTGCGCGATGACCAGGCCGGGCCGCCGCTCGGCCAGCGCCTGCGGCGCCAGTCCGTACCGGTCCAGGGCGCCGGGCCGATAACCCGTCACGACGACGTCCGCGCCGGCCAGCAGCTCCTCGAACACCGCCTGCCCGGCCGGAGTGCCGAGGTCGAGGGAGACCGAGCGCTTGCCGAAGCCGGTGTCGCTGTAGAGGTCCGGGCTTTCGGGGAACCGCGGTGGGTCGATCCGCAGCACGTCGGCACCGAGCAGCGCGATCGTACGGGTGGCCACCGGGCCCGCGAGGACCCGGGTGAGGTCCAGGACGCGGACGCCTGCCGCGGGCAACACCGGGCCGCCGTCCGCCGGGAGGGCGGGGAGGGTACGGACGGAGGCGTCCCCGATCCGCTCGCGGGCCACCAGCGGCCGCGCGGCCGCGGCCACGCCCGCCGGGTGGGCCGCCCACTCCTTGGGGCCGCGGACAGCGACCGCGAGTCCGCCCGCCGCGTACACCGTCTCCTCGATCTCCTCGGCCCGGCTCCCGGCCAGTTCGGCGGCGACGTGCTCGGCAAGAGCGGTGTCGTCACCGTGGTCCTGGATGCCGAGGGCGGCGAGCAGCCGGGCGCGGTGGTGCGGATAGTTCGCATGCGTGCGCAGCCAGCCGTCGCCGGTGCGCCAGAAGCGGGAGAGGGGCGCGAAGGTCACCGGCGCGCGCCCGTCCACCCGCAGATGGCGTTCGCTCAGGAAGGCGGTCGCGACCGCGCCGTCGTCGACGGTCACGGCCGGAAGTGCCTCGCCCGTCCTGCGCGCCGCCAGCTCTGCCGCGGCCAGTGAGCAGGCCGCGACGGTGGACCGCGCCAGTGCCATGACGGGCAGCCGCGCCGGCAGGGGTGCGGCCGGTCCGGCATGGCGCCCGACATGGCTGATGCCTGCCGTCAGCCGGGGATCTCCGCCGAGGGCTGCCCAGGCCGTGGCGGTGCCATCTGCGTCCTGTTCCATGGCCGCAGTGTGGCACTCCGTGCCAACCCATGGACAGATCGCCTCCTACGGAGCGAGGGTGCCGCTGGTCACCGGGAGTTCCAGGACGCCGGTGTCCTCGGGTGCGCTGGTGACCGTCACCCCCCGGCTTGATGCCGCTGTTGCCGTAGTACGCGGTGTCGCTCGCGGCGATGACGAAGCGCACGGTGAGTGCGAGCGGTGCTGCGAGTACCGCACTGGCTACGAGGATCAATGGCTTACGGGTTGCGTGCGCACGGGACTTCGTCCTGAACCTCACCCGGAGACCTGCACGCCGATGGACGACGAGACGGACGCACCAACTGGTTGGTCATGACCGTGCCCCATGGTCCGGCCGCCGTTACATCAGTGTCAACAAGGCGTCAGCACTGTTATTCACTGGTCAGTTGCTGTCATTTGGTGAGCTCCAGGGTCGGTACATCTGGCGATTCCAGCCCGAAGGCCTGGGCGTAGAGGGAGAGTTCCGCCTCCAGTGCCCGGATCATCGTGTCCGCTCTGCGGAAGCCGTGCCCCTCACCTTCGAAAGCGATGTAGGCGTGTCCTATGCCCCGGCCGGCCATCTCCGCGAGAAAGCGCTCGCACTGCACGGGCGGGCAGATCACATCGTCCAGCCCCTGCATGAGCAGAAACGGCACCCGGATCCGGTCCGCGTGGTACAGCGGCGAGCGTTCGCGGTAGCGGCTGGGCACCTCGGCCGGCGGGCCGATGAGGCTTTCGAGGTACTGCGACTCGAAGTCATGGGTGCCGTCCGCGGCCCACGCGACCAGGTCCAGGACCGGGTAGATGACGGTGCCGCAGGCGTAGAGGTCGGTGGAGGTGAGGGAGGCCGCGGCTGTCCACCCTCCCGCGCTGCCACCGCGGATGGCGAGCCGGGCCGGATCGGCGGTGCCCTCGTCG
The DNA here is from genome assembly GCF_054963655.1 of Streptomyces sp. HSS9-12. Classification (NCBI taxonomy): domain Bacteria; kingdom Bacillati; phylum Actinomycetota; class Actinomycetes; order Kitasatosporales; family Streptomycetaceae; genus Streptomyces; species Streptomyces sp. HSS9-12. The sequence continues at coordinate 6,114 of NZ_JBUEGC010000016.1, forward strand.
GCGAGCGACCGAGCGACGGCCGCACAGTCCTCGACGTCCACCACGCCCCACTGCTCGCGCAGCCGGTTGCGGTACTCCCGGCCGTAGCCCGTCGAGCCGCCGTAGTTGACCTCGGCGACGCCGATGCCCCGGGAGGTGAAGTAGGCGATTTCCAGGTCGAGGACGAGCGGTGCGTGACCGGTCGGACCACCGTGCGCCCACACCACATAGGGCGGGAGGGCATCGCCCGGCGCGATGTGGTCGGGGCTGTGCGGCGGGTAGATATGGGCGTGCACCTCCCGGCCGTCCGGTCCGGCGAAGGTACGGATCTGCGGCTCGGGGTAGAACGCCGGGTCCACGGGGTCATGGTGTTCGGCACCGATCACCCGGGCGTGTCCGCTCGCCGTGTCGAGTTCCACGACCTCATATCCGCTGCGCGGACTGGCGGCGACGCCGACGACGCGGCTGCCGGAGGCCGCGAGGGCCGGGGACCACTCCGTCCACGGGCCTTGTGCGTCGACCAGCTCCCCCGTCTCGGGATCCAGTACCCCGAGCACGCTGGAGCCGCGGCCGTGCAGCACCGCGATCAGCCCGCCGGCCAGCGGGGCGAACCAGCGCTGGCCGATCCTCCACAGCGGACCGGCGAACTCCTCTTCACGAGGGCACAGGGCTGTCATCCGCTCCCTCGCCTCCGGGCGCTCGGCCCCGGTGCCGACCGCGATGCGGTACAGATTCCACCAGCCGCTGCGGTCACTGGCCACCAGCAGGGAGCCGTCCGAGGCCCATTCGGCCTGGGCTACCGACTCCGCCGCGCCTCCGGCGACCGTACGGACATCCGTGAAGCGCCCGTCGGGAGTGACCTCGGCGAGCTTCAGCTCGGTGCCGTCCCAGGGCATCCGCGGATGGTCCCAGGCGATCCAGGCCGCCCTGCGCCCGTCCGGTGACAGCCGCGGGCCGGTGACGAACCGGTGGCTGTCGTCGCTGAGTTCCCGGATGGCTCCGCGGTCCCGCGCGGCCCTCCCATCCAGCGGCACGGCGGCCACCACCCGCCGCACATCGGTGGGCCGCTCCCCCGTGAACTCCTCCAGCACGCACCACGCCTCGCCACGGTCGAGGTGCAGCTGCGGGTCGGCCCAGCGCAGGCCTCCGCCGACCGCCGAGACAGGCGTGAGCGGCCGCGGCTCGGGGGAGCCGGCAGCATCCGGCTCGACGGCGTAGAGCCGCTGGTCGGCGAAGTTCACAAAGACGGCGAGCGGCCCGCCGCGCTCGCGCGCCACAGCGGCCCAAGGCCTGCCACCGTATTCGATGACCCTGCTGCGGACGTTCCAGGGGACCGGCAGCAGCGACTGCTCGGTGCCGTCGGCGAGCCGGCGCACCAGCGCCCGCCGGCCATGCTCGGCGGGCCGGGGCTCGGTCCACCACACCTCGGCGCCGACCGTGCCCACGAACTCGGGCCGGCCGTCGTGGGACGCGGCCAGCGCGGCATCGATCGGTGACCGCCATGCGCCGTACGGGGCCGTTGACACCATTTCCTCACCCCTCCTGCACGGTGCTCGTGCCGACAGTGCCATTACGGGAAGACGTGCTGTGCTGCAAGAAGTGGTCGAGGACGCGGACGCCGAAGTGCAGGGCCTCGGTGGGCACCCGCTCGTCGACACCGTGGAACATCGCCGCGTAGTCGAACCCGGGCGGCAGCTTCAGGGGTGAGAAGCCATAACCGGTGACGCCGAGCCGCGAGAACTGCTTGGCGTCGGTGCCGCCGGCCATGCAGAACGGCACAGTGCGACCGGCTGGATCGAACCGCTCGACGGCCTCGCGCATCGCCCGGAACGTCGGCGAGTCGACCGGCGCCTGCAGCGGCACCTCCCGATGGTGGAACTCCCAGTCCACGTCGGGGCCTGTGAGCCGGTCCAGGGTCTCGCGGAACTCCTCTTCGCCGCCCGGCAGGATCCGGCCGTCGACGAACGCGGTGGCGCTGCCCGGAATCACATTGAGCTTGTAACCAGCCGCCAGCATGGTCGGGTTGGCGCTGTTGCGCACAGTGGGCTCGACGAGCGCGGCGGCGCGCCCCAGCTCGCCGATCAACTCGTCGACCCTGCCCCCGAGATCGTCGGGGGCGATGTCGTCGAGCTTGGCCTCGATGCCATGCAGCGTGGCGAGTTCGGTGAGCGCGGCCCGTACGGTCGGGGTGAGCCGGACCGGCCAGGAGTGCTCCCCGATCCGGGCGACAGCCGCGGCCACCCGGGTCACCGCGTTCGCCCGGTTGACCTTGGAGCCGTGGCCGGCGGTGCCCCGCGCGGTGAGCTTGAGCCAGGCGGTGCCCCGCTCCCCCGCCGCGATCGGATACAGCCGCAGACCGCTCACCGGGTCCTCGGGGTTGGTGTGGAAGGTGAAGGCGCCCGATTCGCTGATGCCTTCCGTACAGCCCTCGAACAGCTCCGGGTGGTGGTCGGCGAGGTAACCGGAGCCGTACGCCGCGCTGTCCTCTTCGTCCGCCGTGAAGGCCAGCACGATGTCCCGCCGCGGCCGGACCCCCGAGCGGGCCCAGGACCGTACGACCGCGAGGATCATCGCGTCCATGTTCTTCATGTCGACGGCGCCGCGGCCCCAGACCACCTCGTCCCGCACCTCACCCGAGAAGGGGTGCACCGTCCAGTCCGCGGGCTCTGCGGGTACGACGTCGAGGTGGCCGTGGACCAGCAGGGCGTCCTCGCCGGGATCCGTACCGGCGATACGCGCCACCACGTTCGTCCGGCCCGGAGCCCGCTCCAGCAGGGTCGGTTCCAGACCGGCCTCGGCCAGCTTCTCGGCGACGTACTCGGCGGCCGGCCGCTCGACGCAGTCCCCGCCGCCCCGGTTGGTGGTGTCGATACGGATCAGATCGGAGGTGAACCGCACCACCTCCGCCAAGGCCTGCTCGTCAGCCATAGCACTCCTCCACCGCGGATGAGACGACGGTCGTGACCGCCTTGAAACTGCGGATGCCCTCATACATGGTGCCGGTGGTATACGAGACGTGGCGCTCACCCGTCTGCTCCACCCCCGGCACGACGGTCGCCGCCCCGGCGAGATGCTCCGCGTCGAACTCGACCTCGATGGTGAACGGGCCGCCTCGCTCCGGCTCGTGCCGCACCGCCAGCGCCGCGGCCTCCTTGGCCGCGGCCCGGATGTCCGCGGCGGTACGGGCCGGGGTACGGCACACCGCGGCGTACCGCGAGACGTAGTCCTTCACCGCGACCGACCGCGCCCCCGGCGCGTATCCGAGCGCGTCCTCGCAGGTACGGTCGTCGCCGGTGATTAGCACCACCGGCACCCCGTACTCGGCCACCACCAGCGCGTTGAGCAGCCCCTCGCTCGCCCGCTTGCCGCCCACCCACACGCCGGTGATGGAGTTGGCGAGATAGGTGTGCGCCAGCACACCTTCCGCGCCGGCGCCGGTGTGGTATCCCACGAATGCGATGCCGTCCACATCGCCGTGTTGTACGCCCTCGACCATGCTGAGCGACTTGTGCCTGCCGGTGAGCATCTGCGCCCGGTCGTCGAGCTGTTCCAGCAGCAGGTTGCGCATGGTCCAGTGCGCCTCGTTGACCAGCACCTCGTCGGCACCGCCGTCGAAGAACCCGGCGATCGCCGCGTTCACATCGGACGTGAACATCGCACGGCAGCGCTGCCACTGCTCGGTGCCCGGCAGTACGTCAGCGGGCCAGGTGACGCCGGTCGCGCCCTCCATGTCCGCGGAGATAAGGATCTTCATGCCTCGTCACGTTACGCGTTCGGAGGGTGGCCGGACAGGCCTGTGGACAACTCGGCATGCCGCGACCAGCCCGGACCTTTGCCGCGCGGGGATGGCCTGGTCAGTCCGGACGGCCCAGGACCAGCCACCGCGCCGGGAGTTCGATCCGCGTGCCGTCCGGCAGGTACTCGGTCTGGGCGAGCGCGGTGTCACCCTGCGCCAGCACCGTCAGTCCCGACTCCTCGAGCAGCCGTGGCACTTCCGCATCGTCGGCCTCGGCCGGCTTCAGGCCATGGTGGAAGACCCTGGCCAGCTTGGGCGGCGGGCCGCCCGGGGCCTGCGCCGCCCGCTGGATCACCGCCTTGGACGCCGATGTCAGCTCCACGACGAAAGCCCGTCCACTCGTCCCGGTCAGGGCTGCGACGGCAGCGGCGACCCGGGACCGGTCCTGCGGCTCGCTCTGATGCATGACGGCCCGCATGTAGACGTTGGCGTCGCCGAGTTCGGCATGCAGCTTCTCCACGCCCTCCTCGTCGGTCAGGCTGAGTTCCCGGAACTCCGCCACGCCCGCCGTGTCGGCGCGGCGCGCGTGCTCGATCGCCGCGTGCGCGAGGTCGACCCCGATCGCTCGGGGGAAGCGGGTGGCGAGGTAGCGGGTCTGGGTGCCGTTCCCGCAGCCCAGGTCAACAACAGGCAGCGAGGTATCGACGTACGGGGCGAACAGCTCCATGTGCGGGATGGCCGTAAAGGCCGGGCCGGAGTCCCATATCGCCTCGCCCGGAGCATCGGAGGTGTCCCTCCAGTAGCTCTCCCAGGACTCCCTGTAGGGCTGCGACACGGTCATGACCACTCCCCAGGACCCGACGAACCGTCACGATCTTCTATCGCCGGTCCGGGTGAGCGGACAAGAGCCTGCCGCGATCCTTCACCTGCTGTTCGAGCGGAGGCGCGATGCCCGCGGCAGCGGCTGCTCGAACCACACCGTCTTGCCCCGCGCCGACGAACTCGTGCCCCACTCCCGCGTCAGCGAGCCGAGCACCCGCAACCCGTGCCCGTACTCCTCCTCGGCCCCCGCCTCGAGCAGCACTGGCAGCGTGTGGTCCTCGTCCGAGACCTCCCACAGCAGCGCGTCCGTGCGCACCACCCGCAGCTCCACCCGCTCCGTACGGGCATGCCGCAACGCGTTGGTCACCACCTCGCTGACCAGCAGTTCGGCGGTGTCCACGGCATCCTCCAGCCGCCAGCCGGCGAGCTGCTCACGCACCACCCGCCGGGCTCGGCCAACCTCCCGAGGGTCGTGGCCGAAACTCCAGGTCGCGACATGCTCGGTCGGGATGCCGTTGAGGCGCGCCATCAGCAGCGCCACATCGTCCTTGCGGCCGCCGCGTGGGTTCAGCGCCCGGATGATGGTGTCGCAGGCGTCGTCCATGGAGGCGGCCGGATGTGCCGCGGACTCGCACAGGGCCGCGAGCCCCGCCCCGATGTCCTGGCCGCGCACCTCCACCAGGCCGTCCGTGCAGAGGATGAGGCGGTCGCCGGGCGCCACAGTGACCTTCGCGGTCCCGAAGGGAACTCCGCCCACCCCGATCGGTGCGCCGGTCGGCAGCTCCAGCAGCTCGCTGCGGCCGTCCTCCGCCCGTACGAGCACGGGCGGGATGTGCCCGGCGTTGGAAATGAGCAGCTCAGAGCGGATTGGGTCGTAGACGGCGTACACGCAGGTGGCGAGGTAGTGCTCGCCGAGGCGCCGCGCGAGGTCATCCAGGTTGCGCAGGAGCTGTGCCGGCGGCAGATCGAGCGCGGCCATGGTCTGCACGGCCGTCCGCAGCTGCCCCATCATCGCTGCCGAGTTGAGGCCGTGGCCCATGACGTCACCGACGACGAGAGCAGTGCGCGAGCCGGGCAGCTTGATGGTGTCGAACCAGTCGCCGCCCACCCGTCCGAGCCGTGTTCCCGGCAGATAGCGGGTGGTGGTGTCGCAGCCCGCAATGCGCGGGGTGACCTGCGGCAGCATGCTGTCCTGGAGCGTGTCGGCGACGTTCTCCTGGTGCGTGTACATGCGGGCGTTGTCGAGTACGAGGCCGGCGCGCGCGGCGAGTTCCGCGCCGGTCGCACGGTCCATGTCGTTGAACGGCTCACGCTCCGCCCTGCGCAGCAGCACCATGAAGCCCAGCACCACGTTGCGCGCCTTGAGCGGCACGATCAGGATCGACCGGCCGTTGATCAGCGGCCGCAGGTCCCGTTTCTCGAACTGGCCGGAGATCCGGTCGCCCAGCTTCTCGCTGATCCGTGGGATGAGCACCGGCGAACCGGTGACCATGCACTGGAAGAACGGCGTGTGCTCCGGGAAGGCGATGGCCTCCCCGACCGGCACCGTGTCGTCCCAGCGGCCCGGTTCGTCGTTGTGCTCCACCCATACGCGGTGCCACACGGTGGTGACGTCCGGCACGCCGTCGGGGAAGCCCTCACCGGCCAGCACCTGGGCGCGCAGATGTGTGCCGGCGAAGTCGGCGAAGCGCGGTACGGCCGCGCTGGTGACCTCACGGATTGTCTGCTCCAGGTCGAGGGAGGAGCCGATGCCGCTGCTGACCTCATTGAGGAACTCAAGGCGCTCGCGTACGGCGGCGTACTCCAAGTCCTGCTCGGCCGGGGGCGGTGCGGCGCTCTCACCGGCGGGGCGCGCGCCTGCCCGCGCACGGCGCTCGGCCCGCCGGGGCACGCCCCAGTCGGGGGTGACGGGCACCCGGTCGTGCCGGCTGAACTCCAGCACCGGGTAGCCGAGTTCGAGTACCTGCGAGACGATCCGGTTGCTCTCGCCGACACTCATGCTGGGGAGGATCTCCGGCAGCTTCCGGGCCAGCTCCTCCGCGCCGGGGAACTCGGTGTGCAGGGCGAAGCCCGGCGTGATGCGGTCGCCGGGGCCGCTCCCGGCGCCGCCCGGTCCGTCGGGGCCGGGGAACTGACCGGCGTCGGCGGCGAGCACGAGCAGCCGTTCGGGGCCCGGCCCGACGAGCGGGTACGCCCACCACAGGACGTCGAGCGGCCTGCGGGACGCGGTGCCGCCGGGGTCGGCGATCCGGGCGCGGCCCGCCGCGGGGTAGACAGCCTCACCGGCGAGCGAGGCGTCGAGGTCGGAGCCGAACTCCTCGCCGTGCTCGTAGGGCCCGTCGGCTCCGTGGTCGGCGAGGGCTCCGGACACCGGCAGGAGATCGACCGCGGACGTCCCCACGGCCTCTTCCCGGGTCCTGCCGAAGAGCCTGCGCGCACCGGAACTCCAGTGGGAGACCAGGCCGCCCACATCCACGACGACGACCGCGAGTGGGATCCTGCCGGTTACGGCGCCCTGCCGCGGAAGCCGGAGCGGATTGCCACTGCCCATGGTGGGGGGCTCCTTCCCTGCCACAAGATCTGCGGCACCGTCACCACGGTAGGGCCCGTGCGGGGTGTCGCGCGGGTCAACCGCTGAAGAGGTCATACGACCGGCAACCCGGTGCCGCTGGGCGCCGGGGCGCGCTGACCGGGGTGCCCGCGGGGCGGTTCGCCGCGCGCCGCGGCGCGCGCGGCCACCGGTGGCCCCTGACGCAGACGTCAGCGGCCGCAGCACTGTCATGGCGCGGGCGCGTACGGCGCCCGCCGCAGTCGCGTGAGCTGCCGGTGCGCGCCGTTCAGTCTTCGTGCCCCAGCTGCAGGTCGCGTTCCGTGCGGCCGCCTCCGGCGACCTGCAGGACGGTGGCCACGGGCGGGTACCCGGCAGCGATCACGGTGTACTCGCCCGCCGACAGGTCGACGAACCGGAACGCCCCCTCCGCCTCCGTGGTGAGGGTGTCCACCACATTGCCCGCAGCGTCGAGCAGCGTGACCCGCGCATCCTCGACGGGCCGTCCGCCGGGGGCCCGTACGGTGCCGCGCAGCACCGCGCCTCCCGCCAGTTCGATGTCCTGGCGGGTCTCGCGCGAGGCCTGGACGGTCACCGGCAGGGCAGCCGGCCGGAAGACGGGAGCGCTGGAGGCGAGGGTGTACTCCCCGGCCACCAGGTCCGTGATGGCGTAGCCGCCGTCGCGTCCACTGCGGGTCGTGGCAACGACCTCGCCGCGTACGCCGGTCAGGGTGACCGTCGCGTCCCGTACGGGAGTTCCGTCCGCGGTGTGGACGGTGCCGGTGAGCCGGCCGGCGCCACCGAGGACGACGTCGAGCTCGACGGGCCGTTCGCCGACCGTGACGCTCACGGCCTGCGGCTGGTGTCCGCCGGCGGCGGCGATGAGCACGTACGCGCCCGCACCCGGCGTGCTCAGGGCGTAGCGCCCGTCCTCCCCGGACGCTCCGCGTCCGATCTGCCGGCCCGAGATGTCGATCAGGGTGAGCGCCGCCCGCGGGACGGTGGTTCCGTCGTGGTGCTGGACCGTGCCGCAGACCGGCACCCCGGCGGGCGCCCCGGCGGCCATGCCCATGGTGGGGGACGCGCCGCGCGCGGACGGGATGGTGGAGGTCTCGGCGGTGGCGCCGTGGGCGTTGTAGGACACCAGGGGTTTCTCCTTCAGCAGGAAGGCCAGCAGGAGGCCGAGCAGCAGCACCGGCACGAGATAGAGGAAGATGCGCGGCATGGCGTCGGCGTAGGCGCGGATGTAACCGTCGCGCAGGGCCGCGTCCATCGTGTACACCAGCTGCGGAGTGATCGACTCCGGCTCGGGCAGGTGGGCGCCGGCGGGGAGTTCGGCCGCGAGGCTGCGGCCCAGCCGATGGGCGAACACGGTCCCGAAGACCGCCGCGCCGACCGAACCCCCGATCTGCCGGAAGTAGTTGTTGGCGCTGGTGGCCACGCCCAGGTCGGCCGGGGGTACGGAGTTCTGGACCGCCAGGACGAGGACGGGCATGACGAGCCCGATGCCGACGCCGAGGACGGCCATCGCCACGCTGTACTCCAGGCGTGTGGTGCCGACTTCGAGCCGGGACAGCAGCCACATGCCGACGGCCGCCACCGCACATCCGACCAGCGGATAGATCTTGTAGCGGCCGGTGTGGCTGATCAGCCGGCCGCTGGCGATGGAGGCGAGGACGATGCCGCCCATCATGGGCAGCATCAGCAGCCCGGACTCGGTGGCGCTCGCGCCGTTGACCATCTGCAGGAAGGTCGGCAGATAGCTGGCGGCGCCGAACAGCGCGACGCCGACGACCGCGCCGACCAGTCCGGTGACGGTGAACACGGAGTCGCGGAAGAGCCGCAGCGGAAGGATGGGGTCGACGGCGAAGCACTCGACGAGGAGGAACAGGAGAGTGGCCGCGAGGGCTCCCGCGCCGAGCCCGAGGATCGTCCGCGAGGTCCACGCGTACTCGGTGCCGCCCCAACTGGTCAGCAGGACCAGGCAGGTGGAGGCGGCGGCGAGGAGGAGAGCCCCGAGGATGTCGAGGCGGGGCCTCGCGCCCGGTTTGGGCAGCTTGAGGACGAGCGCGACGACGAGCAGGGTGATCAGGCCGAACGGGACGTTGATGTAGAAGCACCACCGCCAGGAGGCGTGGTCGGTGAAGAACCCGCCGATCAGCGGGCCCGCGACGGAGGCGAGTCCGAATGCCGCACCGATCAGCCCCATGGAGCGGCCGCGTTCGCGGGGCGGGACGATGTCGGCGATGATCGCCTGGACGCCGATCATGAGTCCACCGCCGCCGACGCCCTGCAGGGCGCGGAAGGCGATCATCTCGTTCATGGTCCGGGACCAGCCGGTCAGCGCCGAGCCGATGACGAAGACGGCGATGGCGAAGAGGAAGACACCTTTGCGGCCGAGGAGGTCGCCGAGTTTGCCGTAGATCGGCAGGCCGATGGTGGCAGCGAGGAGGTACGAGGTCACGGCCCAGGACATCCGGTCCAGTCCGTGCAGCTCGCCGACGACCTTGGGCAGCGCCGTGGAGACGATCGTCTGGTCGAGCGCCGCGAGCAGGAGGGCGAGCGTCAGGCCGAACATCGTCAGGCGCAGCCGGGCGGGCCCGAGAGTGAACGCGTCGTCAGTCTGCGGACGAGTGGGGCTTCCGGTGTTGTGCGCGTAGGCGCGGGAGGAACCAGTCTGCTCCGGGGGTGGGTTGGTGTCCGGCGCCGACCGAGCTGGTGGTGTCGCCGCCTTCACGGCGGCGCGGGTGGAAGTCAACGTGCCCGTACCGGTGCTGTCGGCAGATCCGGCCGTTCCCGCCAGGGGCGAGCCGCACGGTGTGGCCACATCAGCTCAAGATTCCGGTGGTTCACGGCCGAGAGGTCGGCCTCGATGGTCCCGCCCACGTCCTGCTCCCGTCATCAATCCCTGTCGCACCGCCCAATTCCTTGCATTGGACGACAACAGCGATCAAGCGCGACGATTCACCGCGAGGAGTGCGCGGGCGGGCCACCAACCACCAAGCGAAGAGCACCTTTCGGGCGCTCATCAGGGGCTTTCGCACGGCCCTGACGAACCCCCGCGTACGCGGGCGCAGTTCGGGAAACCACTCGATCCGGTGAGCATCCCGGAGCCCGCGGGCGTTTACTTCTTCTCCACCTCGGCGGCGAGCTTGGCGAGCACGGCGTCGTAGATGCGTCCGAGCCCCTTGGGGGCGAAGGTCCTCTCGAAGAAGCCGCCGATGCCGCTCGCGCCCTGCCAGACGGTGGTGACGACGACCTTCGACCTGCCCTCGCCGGCCGGGGTGACGGTCCAGGTGGTGACCATGGAGGAGTTGCGGTCCTTTTCCATCAGCTGCCCGGGGGTCGGCTCGGTCACCTCGAGCAGGCAGTCCCGGACCCGCTTGCTGGTCGCCTGGAGCTTCCAGTGCACCAGCGTGCCCTTGCCGTCGCCGCCCTCGCGCACCTCGTACTCGCTGAAGTGCTCGGGCAGAAGCCTGGCGCGGGTCCCGGAGTAGTCGGCGAGCGCGTCGAACACCGTCTCGGGGTCTGCCGCGACGATCCGCTCTGTCGTCGCCTCAACCTGCGCCATCTCGTACGTCCTTCCCATCGGCTCGCTGAGTGCTCTTGTACGCGCCCAGCCAACCACCGGCGGCGGTCACGCCCAAATCGGGCGCCCGCCTGGCGGGATTCGAATGAATGTTCTAGCGTGAGGGCGTGAACGGAAGGGAGGCGTCATGCGCTGGGAGGGGCTGAGCCAGGACGCGGCCACGGCGACGCCGGCACTCTTCGGCACCGATGTGGTGACCCGTACCTTCGACACCCCGGAATTCCGCGGGATCACCTTTCACGAGGTCCGGGCGCGGTCGATCGTGAACCGGGTGCCGGGGGCCTCGCGGATGCCGTTCGAGTGGACGATCAACCCCTATCGGGGATGCACGCACGCGTGCGTGTACTGCTTCGCCCGCAAGACGCACAGCTATCTCGATCTGGACACCGGCCTCGGCTTCGACTCCCAGATCGTCGTCAAGGTCAACGCCCCTGAGCTGCTGCGCCGCGAGCTGGCCTCCCGGCGCTGGCAGGGCGACCACATCGCGATGGGCACGAACGTCGACTGCTACCAGCGGGCCGAGGGCCGATACCAATTGATGCCGGGCATCATCGCGGCCCTGCGCGACTACGCCAATCCGTTCTCGATCCTCACCAAGGGCACACTGATCCTGCGCGACCTGGAACTGCTACGGCAGGCGGCCGCGGTGACGGAGGTCGGTACATCCGTCTCGGTGGGCTTCCTCGACCGCGAGCTCTGGCGCACCGTCGAACCGGGTACGCCGGCCCCCGACCGCCGCCTGGACGTCTGCCGCACCCTGAACGACAACGGCATTCCGTGCGCGGTCCTGATGGCGCCGGTCATTCCGTTCCTTTCGGACTCGCCGGAGCAGCTGCGCGCGACGGTCCGGGCCATCGCGGCGGCCGGGGCGACCTCGGTGACGCCGCTCGTCCTCCATCTACGGCCGGGGGCGCGCGAGTGGTTCATGGCCTGGCTGGCCGAGCACCATCCGTATCTGGTGGAGCGTTACGAGACGATGTATGCGGGTGGGGCATATGCCCCAAAGTGGTATCAGCGGCAAATTACGCGCCAAGTGCATGAGTTCGCGGCGCAGGCCGGGATCGGGCCGTCCCGTGCGGGGAGCGCGCGCCGCATCTCGCCACCGGAGCCGCCCGCCGGGGAACCGGCGGCCGCCCCCGCACCGGAGCAGCTGACGCTGCTTTGAGGCACGCCCCGGTCTTGTGACTCCGCTCTCAGAGGCCAGAGAAGCGATTCCCCCACCGGGTAAGCCGGCGGTTCCGCTCGCTAGTCCGCCCGCAGGCGGGCCAGGGCCGTGGAGGCCGCGGCGTGGAGGCGCGGGTGGTCAAGCGCGGCGGTGAGCATGGGAACGGCCCGCTCGTCACCGAGTTCGCCCAGCCCCTCCACACAGGCGAGGGCCACGCGCCCGGGGGCACCTCCGCCGAAGGCAGGGGGAACCTCATCCGGGCTCAGCAGCCGCTTCAGGGTCGCCATGAGCGCCGGCACCGACTCGGGAGCGCGCAGGGCCGCCAGCAGCCGGACCGGATACAGCGCATACGCCGTGCGCAGCGGGTTGGTGGCCAGCGCGGCCGCCGCCCGCGCCGTACGCGGATCGCCGAGCCGCGCCAGGGCGAAAGCGGCCGTCGCACACCGCGCCGGCTCGCGGTAGTTGAGCAGGAGCACCAACGTCTCAAAGGCCCGCCGGTCGCCCGCGCACCCGAGCGCGAACGCCGCGATCTCCCGCGCCCACAGCGGCTGTCCGGGCTCGGTCAGGATCCGGGCCAGCTCCTCGCGCCCGGCACCGTCCGGCTCCCGGGCCTGCGCGACCACCTTCTCGTACGCCACGGCCGCTTCCAGACCGGACGCCTCCGCCCGCACCCGTTCCACGAGCACGTGGAATTCATCTTCCATTTCCACCCTTTCCGCTGTTCCCGAACTCCCCCTGGCGCAATCGGTTACCCACAAGTTAAGCTCGGGGTTACGAGCACACCCGCTCGGGCGGCCTGGTGACGCAGCCGCCGTGCGCAGTCGGTTATGCGCATACGCACGCAGTACGGCACGGCCCCGGGACAGGGCCCTGCCGCTTCTCTCACGGGCACTGCTGCCCGCCGTGCATTCACAACGCAACTCCCTCACGCCGTACGCCCGTACCCCCGTACGCGCGCTTCGGCGTCCCCTCAGTCGTCACTCTCCCCGCGCCCCGCGTCCGGGGAACACCCTCTGGAGCTCGCGATGGACCGTTCGTCCACCTCAGACCTCTCCCCACTCGGCACTATCGCCGTCGTCGGCCTCGGCACCATGGGCACCGGCATCGCCGAAGTCCTGGCCCGGGCCGGCCGGGAGGTCATCGGCATCGACATCAGCGAGGCCGCCGGCCGCCATGCCGTGGCCGCCCTGGAAGCCTCCACCGCCCGCGCCGTGAGCCGCGAGCGCATCACCGAGCAGGAGCGGCAGGACGTGCTCGCCCGCTTCCGCACCTTCTCCGACCTGCAGGCGGCCGCCGACGCCGACCTGGTGATCGAGGTGGTGCCGGAGCACTACGAGACCAAGCTCGAGGTCTTCGCCGCCCTCGACGGGATCGTCCGGCCGGACACGATCCTGGCCACCGGCACCAACGCCCTGTCGGTGACCCGCCTGGCCGCCGATTCCGCCCGCCCCGAGCGCGTCCTGGGCCTGCACTTCTTCAACCCGGCGCCCGCGATGAAGCTGGTCGAGATCGTCTCCTCGGTGCTGACCGCGCCGACGGCGGTGGAAGCGGTCACCTCGCTCGCCTATGAGCTGGGCAAGGAGCCGGTGGCGATCGGCGACCGGCCCGGCTTCGTCGCCGACGGCCTGCTGTTCGGCTACCTCAACCAGGCCGCCGCGATGTACGAGTCCAAGTACGCAACCCGGGAGGACATCGACGCGGCGATGCGGCTGGGCTGCGGCCTGCCGATGGGCCCGCTCGCCCTGCTGGACCTGATCGGCGTGGACACCGCCCGTACCGTCCTGGAGGCGATGTACGCCGAGTCCAGCGACCGGCTGCACGCGCCCGCGCCCATCCTCAAGCAGCTCAGCGAGGCGGGCCTGACCGGCCGCAAGGCGGGCCGCGGCTTCTACACGTACGAGGCCCCGGGGAGCGCGACGGTCGTCCCGGACGCGGAGACGCCGGCGGAGGGCTCCGGCGGCCTTGTCCCCGGCCGTACGGTGAGCAGCGTGGGCGTCGCCGGCTCCGGCACCATGGCGAGCGGCATCGCGGAGGTGTTCGCCAAGGCCGGGTACGAGGTCGTGCTGGCGGCCCGCAGCCACGAGAAGGCGGAGACCGCCAAGGCCCGTATCGCCAAGTCGCTGAAGCGCTCTGTCGACAAGGGGCGGATGACCGCTGAGGCGCGGGACGAGACTCTGGCCCGGATCATCCCCGCGGGTTCGCTGGACGCCTTCGCGGAGGTGGACCTGGCCGTCGAGGCGGTGGCTGAGGACCTGGAGGTCAAGCGGCAGCTCTTCGGGACGCTGGACAAGGTGTGCAAGCCGGGCGCGGTGCTGGCCACCACCACCTCCTCGCTGCCCGTGGTGGCCTGCGCACGGGCCACCTCGCGTCCGCAGGACGTCATCGGCATGCACTTCTTCAATCCGGCGCCGGCGATGAAGCTGGTCGAGGTGGTCCGTACGGTCCTCACCGCCGACGACGTCCACGCCACCGTTCGCGAGGTCTGCACGAAGATCCGTAAGCACCCGGTGGACTGCGGCGACCGGGCCGGTTTCATCGTCAACGCCCTGCTGTTCCCGTACCTGAACAACGCCATCAAGATGGTGCAGGACCACTATGCGTCGCTGGACGAGATCGACGCGGCGATGAAGCTGGGCGGCGGCTACCCGATGGGCCCGTTCGAACTGCTGGACGTGGTCGGGCTGGATGTCTCCCTGGCCATCGAGCAGGTGCTGCACCGCGAGTTCCGCGACCCGGGCCTGGCGCCCGCACCGCTGCTGGAGCACCTGGTCGCGGCGGGCTGCCTGGGCCGTAAGACGGGGCGCGGCTTCCGCGAGTATGCGAGGGCCTGATCACAGCAGGTGGGGCGGGCTGCTGGAGCCGTCGTCAGGATCTGTGGGTCCGCCAGGATCTCCCCCGGCCCCAGGCCGGGGGAGCCCGGGCAGCCCGAGCCCGGTCGGCCCGCCTCAGGCAACAGATGGAGCGTGTTACGTTCCACACATGTCCCAGCCCGTGAGGTCACCTCGAACACCCCCCTCCGATACCGCCGCGGAAGGCGCCGGCAACCGTCGTGCCGCCGCCCAGCGGCTCACGATGCGCCGCAAACTCGCGGCCGCGGCGATGGAGTTGTTCGCCACCAAGGGGTACGAGGCCACCACGGTCGACGAGATCGCGGCCGCGGCCGGGGTGGCCCGCCGCACCTTCTTCCGCCATTTCCGCTCCAAGGAAGAGGCGATCTTCCCCGACCACGACGACACCCTCGTACGGGCCGAGGCCGTGCTCAACGCCGCGCCCGCGCACGAGCATCCGCTTGACACGGTGTGCCGGGGCATCAAGGAGGTCATGCGGATGTACGCGGCCTCCCCGGCCGTGTCCGTGGAGCGCTACCGGCTGACCCGTGAGGTGCCGACCCTGCGGGAGCGCGAGATCGCCTCCGTCGCCCGCTACGAGCGGCTGTTCACCCGCTATCTGCTGGGGCACTTCGACGAGCGGGCGCACCGCGACGGCGACGACGACCCGCTGCTCGCCGAGGTCGCGGCCTCCGCGGTGGTCACCGCGCACAACCACGTGCTGCGGCGCTGGCTGCGCGCCGGCGGCAAGGGCGATGTGGAGGCGCAGCTGGACCACGCCTTCGCGATCGTCCGCGAGGCCTTCGGCAGCGGCATTGGCGCCGGCCGGACGGGGGCGGAGCGCGGACCGGCGGCGGTGACGGCGTCCACCGAGGGCGATGTGCTGGTGACGGTGGCCCGTACGGACGCCCCGCTGGAGGAGGTCATGCGGACGATCGAGACGGCCCTGAAGAAGCAGCGGGGCTGATTCCGGCAGCTGCTCCCGTACCGACGACAAGGCCCGGCCTGCACCGCAGGCTGGGCCTTTGGTGTTGGGATGCAGGTCTGGCAGCAGGACCTCAGACTGGGCGGTACAACACCAAAAGCGGACGAGATTCTCGCTCATCTGTGACATCGAGGTGACAGGTGTCTCAAATTTCTGGCACGCAGTGTCTTGCCACCTGGCACGCCGTGCCATAGCGTGGTTTTCGTCCGGGCGGCTGTCCCGACGAGTCCTCTCGTGCCGACCGGGCGCCTGCGTCACAGGCTTCCGCGCAACAGCGCCGCCAAGCACAACCCGTGCGATCCGCACGGTGAGCCGCACCACCTTCGAGCCGAACCGACGGCACGCGCACCGACAGTCAAAGACCCCAGCGTTCCCTCAAGCGTTTCCCAACGCTTCGCCGGAGGCCCAAGTGAACGAGATCCTGGACGCAATCCTCTCCCCGGACAGCACCGCTGCCGACTTCGCCAATCTGCCGCTCCCCGAGTCGTACCGGGCTGTGACCGTCCACAAGGACGAGGCGGAGATGTTCGCCGGCGTCGCCAGCCGGGACAAGGACCCCCGCAAGTCCCTGCACGTGGACGACGTGCCGGTGCCCGAGCTCGGCCCCGGCGAGGCCCTCGTCGCTGTGATGGCCAGCTCGGTCAACTACAACTCCGTGTGGACCTCGATCTTCGAGCCGCTGCCGACCTTCGGCTTCCTGGAGCGGTACGGAAAGCTGTCCCCGCTGACCAAGCGCCACGACCTGCCGTACCACATCATCGGCTCCGACCTCGCGGGCGTCGTGCTGCGCACCGGCCCGGGCGTCAACGCCTGGCAGCCGGGCGACGAGGTCGTCGCGCACTGCCTGTCGGTGGAGCTGGAGAGCTCCGACGGCCACAACGACACGATGCTCGACCCGGAGCAGCGCATCTGGGGCTTCGAGACCAACTTCGGCGGCCTCGCCGAGATCGCCCTGGTCAAGTCCAACCAGCTGATGCCCAAGCCGAAGCACCTGAGCTGGGAGGAGGCGGCGGCGCCGGGCCTGGTGAACTCCACCGCCTACCGCCAGCTGGTCTCGCGCAACGGCGCCGGCATGAAGCAGGGCGACAATGTGCTGATCTGGGGCGCGAGCGGCGGACTCGGCTCGTATGCCACCCAGTTCGCGCTCGCCGGCGGCGCCAACCCCATCTGTGTGGTCTCCTCGCCGCAGAAGGCCGAGATCTGCCGCTCGATGGGCGCCGAGGCGATCATCGACCGGACCGCCGAGGACTACAAGTTCTGGAAGGACGAGCACACCCAGGACCCCAAGGAGTGGAAGCGCTTCGGCAAGCGCATCCGTGAATTCACCGACGGCGAGGACGTCGACATCGTCTTCGAGCACCCGGGCCGGGAGACCTTCGGCGCGAGTGTTTACGTCACCCGCAAGGGCGGCACCATCGTCACCTGCGCCTCGACCTCCGGCTACATGCACCAGTACGACAACCGCTACCTGTGGATGTCGCTGAAGCGGATCATCGGCTCGCACTTCGCCAACTACCGCGAGGCGTGGGAGGCCAACCGCCTGATCGCCAAGGGCAGGATCCACCCCACGCTGTCGAAGACGTACACGCTGGAGGAGACCGGCCAGGCCGCCTACGACGTGCACCGCAACCTGCACCAGGGCAAGGTCGGCGTGCTGTGTCTGGCCCCGCAGGAGGGCATGGGCGTGCGCAACGAGGAGATGCGCGCCAAGCACATCGACGCCATCAACCGCTTCCGGAACATCTGATGACGGAGGAACGGAAGCGGGACCGGCCGTGGTTGATGCGGACCTACGCGGGGCACTCCACGGCCGAGGCGTCCAACGAGCTGTACCGCCGCAACCTGGCCAAGGGCCAGACCGGCCTGTCGGTCGCGTTCGACCTCCCGACGCAGACCGGCTACGACCCCGACCACATCCTCGCCCGCGGCGAGGTCGGCCGGGTCGGGGTCCCGGTCTCCCACCTCGGTGACATGCGCCGGCTGTTCCAGGACATCCCCCTGGAGCAGATGAACACCTCGATGACCATCAACGCCACCGCGATGTGGCTGCTGGCGCTGTACCAGGTGGTCGCCGAGGAGCAGGGCGCGGACATCTCCAAGCTCCAGGGGACGACGCAGAACGACATCGTCAAGGAGTACCTGTCACGCGGGACGCACGTCTTCCCGCCCGGCCCGTCGCTGCGGCTGACCACCGACATGATCACGTACACGGTCGGCAACATCCCCAAGTGGAACCCGATCAACATCTGCAGCTACCACCTGCAGGAGGCCGGGGCGACCCCCGTCCAGGAGATCTCGTACGCGATGTCGACGGCCATCGCCGTCCTCGACGCCGTACGGGACTCCGGCCAGGTCCCGCAGGAGCGCTTCGGCGACGTGGTCGCCCGTATCTCCTTCTTTGTGAACGCGGGCGTCCGCTTCATCGAGGAGATGTGCAAGATGCGTGCCTTCGGCCGCATCTGGGACCAGATCACCCGTGAGCGCTACGGCATCCAGGACCCCAAGCAGCGGCGCTTCCGCTACGGCGTCCAGGTCAACTCCCTCGGTCTGACGGAGGCTCAGCCGGAGAACAACGTCCAGCGGATCGTCCTGGAGATGCTGGCCGTCACCCTCTCCAAGGACGCACGCGCGCGTGCCGTCCAGCTGCCCGCCTGGAACGAGGCGCTGGGCCTGCCCCGCCCCTGGGACCAGCAGTGGTCCCTGCGCATCCAGCAGGTGCTCGCCCACGAGAGCGACCTGCTGGAGTACGACGACATCTTCACCGGCAGCCATGTGATCGAGGCCAGGGTCGACGCCCTCATCGAGGAGTGCCTGGCCGAGATCGAGCGGATCCAGGAGATGGGCGGCGCCATGGCGGCCGTCGAGTCCGGCTATCTGAAGTCGCAGCTGGTCTCCTCACACGCCGAGCGGCGGGCGCGGATCGAGTCCGGCGAGGAGAAGATCGTCGGCGTCAACTGCTTCGAGAGCACCGAGCCCAGCCCGCTCACCGCCGACCTCGACACCGCGATCCACACCGTGGATCCGGCGAACGAGGCCCGCGTGGTCGAAGCGCTGCACCGCTGGCGGGACAACCGTGACGAGGCCCGGGCGCAGGAGGCGCTGTCCGCCCTCAAGGCAGCGGCCGCCGGCGACACCAACCTCATGACCGCCACCGTCGAATGCGCCCGCGCGGGCGTGACCACCGGCGAATGGGCGTGGGCGCTGCGGGACGTCTTCGGCGAGTTCCGCGCCCCCACCGGGGTGAGCAGCGCACCGCTGGCGGTCGCCGCCGAGGCCGGCACCCCGCTCGCGCTGGTCCGCGAGAAGGTCGCCCGGACGGCCGACGAGCTGGGCAGCGGCAAGCTGCGCCTGCTGGTGGGCAAGCCCGGCCTGGACGGGCACAGCAACGGCGCCGAGCAGATCGCCGTACGGGCCCGCGACGCGGGCTTCGAGGTGGTCTACCAGGGCATCCGGCTCACCCCCGAGCAGATCGTCTCGGCGGCCGTGGCCGAGGATGTGCACTGCGTCGGTCTGTCGATCCTGTCCGGTTCACACGCCGAGCTGGTTCCGGACGTGCTCACCCGGCTGCACCAGGCGGGCGTGGACGACATCCCGGTGATCGCGGGCGGGATCATCCCGACCGCGGACGCCGAGACGTTGTACGCGGCGGGCGTCGCGGCCGTATTCACCCCGAAGGACTTCGATATCACCGCGATCATCGGCCGTATCGTCGACGAGATCCGGAAAGCGAACAAGCTCGACCCTCTGGAGGTCCCCGCATGACAGTCAACCGTCTTCGTCCGCGGCGCTCCTGCCTCGCCGTGCCGGGGAGCAACCCCCGCTTCCTGGAGAAGGCGCAGGGCCTCCCCGCCGACCAGGTCTTCCTGGACCTTGAGGACGCGTGCGCGCCGCTGGCCAAGCCGGACGCGCGGCACACGATCGTCAAGTTCCTCAATGAGGGCGACTGGACCGGCAAGACGCGGGTCGTGCGGGTGAACGACTGGACGACCGAGTGGACGTACCGCGATGTCGTCACGGTCGTCGAGGGGGCGGGCCCGAACCTGGACTGCATCATGCTGCCGAAGGTCCAGAGCGCCGAGCAGGTCGTGGCGCTGGACCTTCTGCTGACCCAGATCGAGAAGACGATGGGCTTCGAGGTCGGCCGGATCGGCATCGAGGCGCAGATCGAGAACGCCCAGGGACTGATCAACGTCAACGAGATCGCCCAGGCGTCGCCGCGCATCGAGACGATCATCTTCGGCCCCGCCGACTTCATGGCGTCCATCAACATGAAGTCGCTGGTCGTCGGCGAGCAGCCGCCCGGCTACCCGGCGGACGCCTACCACTACATCCTGATGAAGATCCTCATGGCGGCCCGCGCCAACGACCTCCAGGCGATCGACGGCCCCTACCTGCAGATCAAGAACGTCGACGGCTTCCGCGAGGTGGCCGGCCGTGCCGCCGCGCTGGGCTTCGACGGCAAGTGGGTGCTGCACCCGGGCCAGGTCGAGGCGGCCAATGAGGTCTTCTCGCCCTCCCAGGAGGACTACGACCACGCCGAGCTGATCCTGGACGCGTACGACTACTGCACGTCCGAGGCGGGCGGGAAGAAGGGCTCCGCGATGCTCGGCGACGAGATGATCGACGAGGCCAGCCGCAAGATGGCGCTGGTCATCGCGGGCAAGGGCCGCGCCGCCGGCATGCAGCGCACCAGCAAGTTCGAGATCCCGGAGGCCTGAGCCATGCAGTTCGGCCGCACCTACGAAGAGTTCACCGTCGGCGACGTCTACCGGCACTGGCCCGGGAAGACCGTCACCGAGTACGACGACCACCTCTTCTGTCTTCTCACCATGAACCACCACCCGCTGCACATGGATGTGAACTACGCGGAGAAGACGACCGACTTCGGCAAGAACGTCGTGGTCGGCAACTACATCTACTCACTGCTGCTGGGCATGTCCGTGCCGGACGTCTCGGGCAAGGCCATCGCCAACCTCGAGATCGAGTCGCTGAAGCACGTGGCGCCGACCTTCCACGGCGACACGATCTACGGCGAGACCACCGTGCTCGACAAGACGCCGTCGAAGTCCAAGTCCGACCGCGGCATCGTCTACGTCGAGACCAAGGGCTACAAGCAGGACGGCACCCTCGTGTGCGTCTTCCGGCGCAAGGTGATGGTCCCCACCGCCACGTACGTCAAGGAGCGCGGCGGTGAGCAGCCCGGCCGCCCGCCCGTCTCCCACCACCCTCAATCGGCACCCCTGCGGGGCGGCACCCCCGATTCCGAGCTGAAGTCCCAGGAGAAGTGAGATGAGCCGTCTGGCGCAGACCCACGGGCTGACCGACATCCAGCAGGAGATCCTGTCCACGGTCCGCGACTTTGTCGACAAAGAGATCCTGCCGGTCGCGACCGAGCTGGAGCACCGCGACGAGTACCCGACCAAGATCGTCGAGGGCCTCAAGGAGCTCGGCATCTTCGGTCTGATGATCCCGGAGGAGTACGGGGGCCTCGGTGAGTCCCTGCTGACGTACGCACTGTGCGTAGAGGAGATCGCGCGCGGCTGGATGTCCGTCTCGGGCATCATCAATACGCATTTCATTGTCGCGTACATGCTTAAGCAGCACGGCACACAGGAGCAGAAGGACTACTTCCTGCCGAAGATGGCGGCCGGCGAGGTCCGCGGCGCCTTCTCGATGTCGGAGCCGGCCCTGGGCTCGGATGTGTCCGCCATCTCCTCCAAGGCGGTCAAGGACGGCGACGAGTACGTCCTGAACGGCCAGAAGATGTGGCTGACGAACGGTGGCACCTCCACCCTTGTCGCGGTGCTCTGCCGCACCGACGAGGGCCTGCCCGAGGGCACCGCCCCGCACAAGTCCATGACCACCTTCCTGGTCGAGAAGGAGGCGGGCTTCGGCGAGGTGCGGCCGGGCCTGACCATCCCCGGCAAGATCGAGAAGATGGGCTACAAGGGTGTCGACACCACCGAGCTGATCATGGACGGACTGCGCATTCCGGCCGATCGGGTACTCGGCGGCACCACGGGCCGGGGTTTTTACCAAATGATGGACGGCGTGGAGGTCGGCCGGGTCAATGTCGCGGCCCGTGGCTGCGGTGTGGCCCAGCGCGCCTTCGAGCTGGGCGTGGCCTACGCGCAGCAGCGGCACACCTTCGGCAAGCCGATCGCGCAGCACCAGGCCATCCAGTTCAAGCTCGCCGAGATGGCCACCAAGGTCGAGGCGGCCCACGCGATGATGGTGAACGCGGCACGCAAAAAGGACTCCGGGCAGCGCAACGACCTTGAAGCGGGCATGGCGAAGTACCTCGCGTCCGAATACTGCAAGGAGGTCGTGGAGGACGCCTTCCGGATCCACGGCGGCTACGGCTTCTCCAAGGAGTACGAGATCGAGCGTCTGTACCGCGAGGCGCCGATGCTGCTGATCGGCGAGGGCACCGCCGAGATCCAGAAAATGATCATCGGCAGGCGGCTGCTCGAAGAGTATCGGTTTCAGGGCTGAAAGTCCCTTCTGGGGGATTTTCTTCGAGGGTAAGATCACACTCTGTCGTCGGCCTTCGGACATCGACTCGATTGCTGGCTTGCCCAGTTGCCGTCCGAAGCCGATAGCATCCCTGGAAAGCCGCCGTCCCCCATTGCCGCGCGGCATCATCCGCTACGAAGGTCATCCATGCCCCACAGCCAAATCTCTGCACCACGCGGCCGGGTCCGTCTTGCGCGCGGAGCATCGCCGTGGCTCCTCCCGACCGTGGCAACCGCGGCCATCAGCCTCGCCCGGGCCCGCCGCTCCGGGCGCTGGGCCACGGCCGCAGTGCCCGCCACCGCGCTGGCGGCGGGCATGCTGTGGTTCTTCCGCGACCCCGAGCGTGAGATCGCCCAGGGCCGGGTGCTCTCGCCCGCCGACGGTGTGGTGCAGAGCATCATGCCGTGGAAGGACGGGCGCACCCGGGTCGCGATCTTCATGAGTCCGCTGAACGTCCACGTCAACCGTGCTCCGCTGGCCGGCACGGTGACGTCCGTGGAGCACATCCCCGGCGGATTCGTTCCGGCGTTCAACAAGGAGAGCGAGCACAACGAGCGGGTTGTCTGGCACTTCGACACCGAGCTCGGCGATATCGAGATGGTGCAGATCGCCGGTGCTGTCGCCCGGCGCATCGTGCCATACGTGCCGCAGGGCACCAAGGTGGAGCAGGGCGAGCGGATCGGCCTGATCCGCTTCGGCTCGCGCGTCGACATCTACCTTCCGGAAGGCGTCGACGTCGCCGTCGAGGTCGGCCAGGCCACAACAGCGGGGGTGACTCGCCTTGACCGTGATTGATCCGGAACCTCAGGCCAGCTGGGTCCCCGAACTCGAGGAGGACACGGCCGACGAGATGGACGACATGCCGCTGTCCACGCGGCTGTCGATAGCCGACACCCTGACGCTGGGCAACGCGACCTGCGGCTTCATGGCGGTGTACTTCACCACCACCGGCGTTCTCATCCCGCACCTCACGGGCAGCGAGGACGTCGGCATGGCGCGGCACAGCGCCGCGACCGCGGTGCTGCTGATGCTGCTGGCGTCGGTGTTCGATCTCTTCGACGGGCTCGTGGCACGCAAGCTGCGCAGCTCTGCGATGGGCGCTGAGCTGGACAACCTCTCGGACCTGATCAGCTTCGGGCTGGCGCCGGCGTTCTTCGTCCTGGTCTGGGGCATGGTCGCCGACGATGCGAGCCAGCAGATGTCGGCGGTGGCGGCGATCGTGGTGCTGCTGGCGGTGGTGCTGCGGCTTGCGAGATTCTCCTGCACGACGCTGCGGGACGGGATCTTCCAGGGCATGCCGAGTCCCTTCGGGGCGTTGACGGTCGTCTCGATCGTGCTGCTGGAGCTGCCCTTCATCCCCACGGTGCTCGCGATCATCGGGGTGGCCTGGCTGATGGTGAGCCGGGTGGAGTACCCGAAGCCGCGGGGACGGCTGGCGGTGGCGATGCTCAGCTGGATCGTGCTCAGCATGGGGCTGCTGGCCGCCTGGGCCTTCGACGCGCCCGGCGGACAGCTGCTCCTGCAGACGGGTTGCGCGCTGCAGGTGGTTCTGGGCGCGGTGATCCCGCTCTTCGCGACGGCGCGGCGGGTGAACACGTTCCGCTACAACCGTCGCGAGGCGAGGGCGGCGCAGCTGCCGTAACCGCTCCGCGGCAGGACCGCGAGAGAACAAACGGCGTGGGGCCCGAGCGATTCGCTCGGGCCCCACGCCGTTTGGTTTTGCCCCGGGGCGGGTGGGCTGGGAAATCTGGCGCGAAGCGCCGGACAGGCGGGCAGCTCCCGGACCGCGGGCAGCTCCCGGACTGCGGGCAGGTCCCGGACTGCGGGCGGAGGCCGGTATGCGGACGGCCCGGGCCACAGCCACGGGGCGAGTACCCGCCGTTGGGCGGGCAGCCCCCGGGCCGCAGGGAGGGGCCGTGATCGGCCGGTCAGGCCGGGAGCTGGTCTTCGGCCAGGCGTTCGGCGGTGCGCTCCAGGAGGGGCCCCGCATGGGCGATACAGGTCGCCGGATCGGGCTCCAGGTCCGTCAAGGCGTACGCGGCCTGGATCCCCGCCTTGGCCAGGTCCTCCGAGGAGAGCGCCAGCCGCCCGGAGACCGCCACCACCCGCTTGCCGGCCGCCCGCGCGGCCGCCGCCACCCCCGCCGGAGCCTTGCCGTGCAGCGTCTGCTCGTCCAGCGACCCCTCGCCGGTGATCACCAGATCCGCCCGCTCCAGGGCCGGCGCGAAGCCGAGCACCTCCAGCAACACCTCGATACCGGGCCGGAACGTCGCGCCGAGGCCGACCAGCGCGCCGTAGCCGATGCCGCCCGCCGCGCCCGCACCGGGCGAGAGGGCGTACTCGGCCGCCTTCGCGCCGATGGCCTTCTCCAGCACCCGCGCGTAGTGCGCCAGAGCGGCGTCCAGCGTCCTGACGTCCTCCTCGCTCGCGCCCTTCTGCGGCCCGTACACCGCCGCGGCGCCCTTCGGGCCGGTCAGCGGGTTGTCCACATCGCTGGCCAGTACGATCTCGACCTGGGCGATCCGGGGGTCCAGGCCCGACAGGTCCGCCGTGGCCAGATCCCGCAGCGGACCGCCGCCCGGCGCCACCGGCTCCCCGTCGGCGTCCAGGAATCGGGCGCCCAGGGCGGCCAGCATGCCCGCCCCGCCGTCGGTGGTGGCGCTGCCGCCGACGCCGAAGACGATCGTGCGCGCGCCCGCGTCCAGCGCGGCGCGCAGCAGCTCCCCGGTGCCGTACGTGGTGGCCGTCAGCGGCGCGAACAGGCCCTCCGGCAGACGCTGCAGCCCGGAGGCCTCGGCCATCTCCACCACGGCCGTACCGTCCCGCAGCGCGAACGCGGCGGTCAGCTTGGTGCCCAGCGGCCCGGTGACGACGACCTCCCGGCGCTCGAACCCGGCGGCGACCGCCGCGTCGACCGTGCCGTCCCCGCCGTCGGCGACCGGCAGCGCCTCGACCCGCACATCGGGCACAGCACGGCGCAGCCCGGCCGTGATGTGCTCGGCCACCTGGACGGCCGTCAGTGAGCCCTTGAACTTGTCCGCGGCGATCAGTACGCGCCCCGGCTCAGAAACAGCTGCCTCCGCCACCTTGTGACCCCCTTGCTTTCGAAAAGGCAGTCGCACCCGCTGTGACCCTATCCGCAGCGGGGCCGCCCTGCCCATGGGCGTTGTCCCCGACCAGCACCCCCGCCATCTGCGTAGATCATGTGTTTTCACATGACGATTCGGGCCCGAGGATCCGGTTTCGATGATCCGGCGCGCGGCTTGCCGCAAACCGGTTCGCCGCGGCCCGTGCCCGCTGCGTACGCTCGGCCGCATGAGCAGCGGAGCGGCAGCGCGCCCAGCGACCGGACAGGCCCGGCCCCGGCGGGCCCTGGTTGGCGTCCTCACCGGCGCCGGGATCTCCACCGACTCGGGAATCCCCGACTACCGCGGGCCGAACGGCCTGTGGCGGCGCGATCCGGAGGCCGAGAAGCTCGTCACGTACGAGTACTACATGGCCGACCCGGAGATCCGCCGCCGCTCCTGGCTGATGCGGCGGGACGGCCCGGCGCTGCGGGCCCGCCCGAACGCCGCGCATCACGCCCTGGCCGAGCTGGAGCGCTCAGGCGTCCCGCTGCGGGTGATCACGCAGAACGTGGACGGACTGCACCAGCTGGCCGGTCTGCCCGCCCGCAAGGTCCTGGAGCTGCACGGCACGGCCCGGGCGGTGGTGTGCACGCGCTGCAAGGCGCGCTCGGACATGGCGGCGGCGCTGGAGCGGGTCTCGGCGGGCGAGGAGGATCCGCCGTGCGAGGCGTGCGGCGGGATTCTGAAGTCGGCGACCGTGATGTTCGGCGAACGGCTCGACCCGGTGGTCCTCGGTGAGGCGCTGGGGGTGGCCAAGGCCTGCGAGATCTTCATCGCGGCCGGTACGAGCCTCCAGGTGCAGCCCGCCGCCTCCCTCGCCGGGATCGCGGCCGAGCACGGCGCCCGGCTGATCATCGTGAACGCCGAGCCGACGCCGTACGACGAGCTGGCCGACGAGGTCGTCCGGGAACCGATCGGCACCGCGCTGCCGGCCCTGCTGCGCCGCCTGGCGGTGGAGGGCGTCTCATAACCCGGCACGCCCCGGCTGGACCGGGAACAGCAGGTGGGGCGCCGTCGGGGAGGCGACCCCGGCCTCGAGGTCCAGCAGCCGCCGCTTGCGGTCGAGCCCGCCGCCGTAGCCGGTGAGCGAGCCGCCGGCCCCCACGACGCGATGGCAGGGGACGATGATGCCGATCGGGTTCTTGCCGTTGGCCAGGCCCACGGCCCGTGCGGCGGCGGGCCGGCCGATGCGTTCGGCGAGCTGCCCGTAGGACAGCGTCTCCCCGTACGGGATGTCGCACAGGGCCGTCCATACCCGCCGCTGGAACGGGGTGCCCTCCAGATGGAGCGGCAGGTCGAAGACGGTCGACTCCCCGTCGAAGTAGGCCCGCAGCTGCTGGACGGCCGCGGTGAAGGCGCCGTCGTCGGGCTCGCCGAAGGTCTCCCGCGCAGGACGGTGCCGCTGCTCGGTCATGTACAGGCCGGAGAGGACTCCGTCGGTGGCGACCAGGGTGAGCGGTCCGACGGGGCTGTCGACAACGGTGTGGGTGCGTACGGGCATGCGGTCCTCGGGTGCGGATCAGGCCGGCAGATGGTTGATGGGATGGGCGTCGGTGGCCCACAGGTACTGGACGGCGTACGCCCGCCAGGGCCGCCAGGCCGCGGCCCGCGCGGTGAGGGCGGCGGGGGTGCCGGGCAGGCCCAGCTCCTTGGCTGCGCGCCGCAGTCCCAGGTCGGTCGGCAGGAAGGCGTCGGGGTCGCCGAGGGCCCGCATCGCGATCGTCTCCACCGTCCAGGGCCCGATCCCGGGCAGGGCGGCGAGCCGTTCCCGGGCCTGCTGCCAGTCGCAGCCGACATCCAGCGCGATCTCGTCCGCGGCCAGCGCGGTGACAAGGCCGGTGAGGGTGGTACGGCGGCTGCGGGGCAGAGCCAGGGACTGCGGGTCGAGCCCGGCCAGCGCCGTGGGCTCGGGGAAGAGATGGGTGAGGCCACCGGTCGGGTCCGGGTCCTCGACCGGGTCCCCGTGCGCGAGCACGAGCCGCGCCGCGTGGGTGCGGGCGGCGGCGGTGGACACCTGCTGCCCGAGCACCGCCCGTACGGCGAACTCCGCGGCGTCGACCGTACGCGGCACCCGCCGCCCGGGCGCCTTGTCGACCAGCGGCGCGAGCAGCGGATCGGTGCGCAGCTGGTCGTCGACGGCCGGCGGGTCGGCGTCGAGGTCGAGCAGCCGACGGCAGCGGCTGATGGCGATGGTGAGGTCCCGCAGATCGGTGAGGGTGAGCCGGCAGTCGATGTGGCCGGGGCGCGGGCGGAGGGCGACGACGCCGTGCCCGTACGGCAGCCGGAGGGTGCGCCGGTACGCGCCGTCGTGCCACTCCTCGACACCGGGTACGGCGGTGGCGGCGAGGTGGCCGAAGAGGTTGTCGGGGCACAGCGGGGCCCGGAACGGCAGCCGCAGACTGAGCGATCCGGCCGTGGTGGCCGCCGGCCGGCTGGGGGAGGCGCCCTGGCCGCGGGCCGCGCGGGCGCGCAGCTCGGTCGGGGAGAGGCCGAAGATGTCGCGCACAGTGTCGTTGAGGACGCGAATGCTGGAGAAGCCGGCGGCGAAGGCGACGTCCGCC
Organism: Streptomyces sp. HSS9-12; assembly: GCF_054963655.1. Classification (NCBI taxonomy): domain Bacteria; kingdom Bacillati; phylum Actinomycetota; class Actinomycetes; order Kitasatosporales; family Streptomycetaceae; genus Streptomyces; species Streptomyces sp. HSS9-12. The sequence continues at coordinate 33,971 of NZ_JBUEGC010000016.1, forward strand.
ATCGTCAGGGCACTGCTCTCGATGAGCGTGCGCGCGGTCTGGGCGCGCTGTGCCCGGGCGAGGGCGAGCGGGCCCGCGCCCAGCTCGGCGAGCAGTTGACGCTCGATCTGGCGCGTGCTGTACCCGAGCCGGGCGGCCAGCCGCGGAACTCCCTCGCGGTCCACGACGCCGTCGGCGATCAGCCGCATGGCACGGGCGACGACGTCGGGGCGCTCGTGCCAGCGGGGCGAGCCGGGGGCGGCGTCGGGGGCGCAGCGCTTACAGGCCCGGAACCCGGCCTCCTGGGCGGCGGCCGCGCTCGGGTAGAAGGTCATGTTCTCGACCTTGGGCGGCGCGACCGGGCAGCTGGGGCGGCAGTAGATCCGGGTGGTCAGGACCCCGGTGAAGAACCAGCCGTCGAAGCGGGCGTCCTTCGACTGGACGGCGCGTACGCACCGGTCGGTGTCGGTGTACATGGCCCCAAGCATCGGGCACGCCCGCCACCCGGGCTGGCGGAAATCCGACATGGCCGTCGGGCGGGCCACTCATCGGCCGCTCACCTGCGTCAGCCGGCGCCAGACGGCCTTGGCCGCGTGGTGGCCGGACATGCCGTGGACGCCCGGGCCGGGCGGGGTGGCCGAGGAGCACAGGAAGACCGCGGGGTGCGCCGTGGCGTACGGAACGCGGGCGAGCTTGGGCCGCAGGAGTGTCTGCAGGCCCGCGAAGGCCCCGCAGGCGATGTCCCCGCCGACGTAGTTGGCGTTACGGGCCTCGAGCTGGGGCGGGCCGGCGACCGCCCGCGCCAGCACCAGGTCGCGGAAGCCGGGCGCGAAGCGTTCCAGCTGCGCCTCGATGACCTCCGTGGCGTCACCCTCCCAGCCGCTGGGCACGTGCCCGTACACCCAGAAGGTGTGCTTGCCCTCGGGAGCGCGGGTCGGGTCGACCAGGCTGGGCTGCGCGGTGATCAGGAAGGGGACGGTGGGGTCACGGCCCGCTATGGCGGCCCGTAGCGCGGCCTCGATCTCACCGCTGGTCGCGCCGACGTGGACCGTACCAGCCCTGCGGGCCTCCTTGGCCGTCCACGGCACCGGGCCGTCCAGCGCATAGTCGATCTTGAAGCAGCCCGGCCCGTAGCGGTAGTGGCTGTAGGCGTTGCCGAGCCCGGCGATACGGGCCAGCGCGGTGGGCGAGGTGTCAAAGACGTACGCCCGGGACGGCGGCAGCTCGTCGAGCCGTTTGACCTGCACACCGGTGTGGACCGTGCCGCCCTGTTCGCGGAAGTACGAGGCGAGGGCGTCGGAGATGGCCTGCGACCCGCCGCGCGGCATCGGCCAGCCGCCGGCGTGCGCGGCGAGCGCGAAGACCAGGCCGATGCCGCCGGTCACCAGGCCCGTCATCGGCGCGATGGCATGCGCCGCGAGCCCGGCGAACATGCCTCGCGCCTTCTCGTCGCGGAAGCGGCGCGCGACGACCGACGCGGGCTGCATCGCGATCAGGCCGAAGCGTGCGTACATCACCGGGTCGCGCGGGAAGCCGTCCCACGGGGTGCGCAGAAAGTCTGCGGCCAGGGTGTCCCACTTTCCCAGAAAGGGAGCGACGAGCCGGCGGTAGGCGCCGGCGTCCCGCGGCCCCAGCGACATCGCGGTCTCGCCGACCGAGCGGGACAGGATCGCCGCCGTGCCGTCGGGGAAGGGGTGGGCCATCGGCAGCTCGGGGTGCAGCCACTGAAGTCCATGGCGGGCCAGCGGCATCGCCTTGAAGGCGGGCGAACCGGCGCCGAGGGGGTGGACGGCCGAACAGGGATCGTGCCGGAAGCCGGGGAGGGTGAGCTCTTCGGTGCGGGCCCCGCCGCCGACCGCGTCCGCGGCCTCGTACACGGCCACCGCCAAGCCCCGGCGGGCGAGTTCGACGGCGGCGGTCAGCCCGTTGGGCCCAGCCCCCACCACGACCGCATCGAGCATTGACGCCACCGCAGGACTCCTTTGTCAGCCGACGGCCATCACCCCCGAGGCGCCCCCGTCCGGCCTTCGGGTTCCGGCCCCCAGGATATGCGGAGGGCCTGCCGCCCCGGGAGCCGCTTCCGTACCCCGGAGGATCTTCTTCCGTACCTGGCGCGGCCGTTCCGCCGCTCAGCGCTCCCCGCCCTCGGGCGGTGCGTCCTGCGGGCCGCCCCACGGACCCTCGCCCGGCACAGCGCTCGGCTCGCCCCCGAGGTGGGCACCTCGGAGCAGGTCGAGGACGCGCCGCGCCGTGGCCTCATCCCGCGCCGCCGTGAAGGGCAGGGTGTTGCCGCCCTCGATCCGGAACGGCTCGCCCGCGACGGTCCCGCTCGCCCCGCCCGCCTCGGCCACCAGCAGCAGGCCGGCCGCGTGGTCCCACGGGTTCTCCCAGCCGAAGGCGACCGCCCCCAGCTCGCCCTGCGCGACATGGAGGTACTCCAGCCCAGCCGAGCCGCACGGCCGTGGCGCGACCCCGCTCACCACCAGCCGGGAGAAGGCCTCGTCCTCCGCCAGGGAACTGAAGTCCGGGTGCGAGGTGGCGATCTCCAGCAGGTCACCCGGGTTCGGGCTGCCGCAGCGCAGCGGCGCGCCGTCCAGCCGCGCTCCCCCGCCCCGCACCGCGACGGCCATCTGGTCGACCACGGGCACATACGTCCAGGACGCGAGCAGCTCCCGGCGGTGGGCGAGCGTCACCAGGGTGGCGAAGCCCGGGTTGCCATGCACGAACTGCCGGGTGCCGTCGACAGGGTCGACGATCCACACGGGGTCGTCGCCGCGCAGCGCGCCGAGGATGGCCGGGTCGGCGTGCACGGACTCCTCACCGACCACGACTGAGCCCGGGAGCAACGCCGTGAGCGAGGCGGTGAGGTGTTCCTCGGCCCGCCGGTCGGCGGTCGTCACCAGGTCGTGCGGGCCGTTCTTCTGTATGACCTCGTGGGCGGCGAGCTGCCGGAAGCGGGGCATGATCTCAGCGGCGGCCGCCGCGCGGACCGCCGCCTCGACAGCGGACAGATTCCGGGCCGCGTCGGCCCCCGTGGCGAAGTCAGTGATCACCCCTCCATCGAACCACGCATCATCGGCCACGGCTCTACCGCGTAGCGAAGCCGTTCGCCGGGCACGGCCGTCAGCGGCCGACCGCGTAACCCTGCATGCCGCGCGGGTTCGCGCCCGCCGACAGCACGCCCGTCTCCGGGTCACGCGCCACCGCGCACAGGCGCCCCTCCGACCAGGGGTCTCCGACGATCACGTCGTGCCCACGCCCGCGCAGCCCGTCGATCACCTCCGCCCCGATCCGGGACTCCACCGTGACCCGCCCCGGCCACATGTGCCGTGGGTAGAAGGAGCCGGGGAAGCTGTCGGTATGCCAGTTGGGGGCGTCGATCGCGCCCTGCAGATCGAGACCGCCGCGCACCTGCCCGCGCAGCGCGACCGCCAGGAAGAAGTGCACCTGCCACTGGTCCTGCTGGTCGCCGCCGGGCGTGCCGAAGGCCATCACCGGCTCGCCACCGCGCAGCGCGAGCGATGGGGTCAGCGTCGTACGGGGCCGCCGGCCGGGGGTGAGCGAGTTCGGCAGGCCCGGCTCCAGCCACGTCATCTGCAGCCGGGTGCCGAGCGGGAAGCCGAGGGAGGGCACCACGGGATTGGACTGGAGCCAGCCGCCGCTGGGGGTGGCGGCGACCATGTTGCCCCACCGGTCGACGACGTCCAGGTGGCAGGTGTCGCCGCGGGTGCCTCCGTGCGCCGCGACGGTCGGTTCCCCGGCGCCGGCCGCCGCCTGCGGGATGCCCGGGAACTCGCCTGAGCCGATGGCCCGCGCGTGCTCGCTCAGGCGCGGCGTACGGCCGTCCGGGCTGCCGGGGCGCAGCTCGTACGAGGCCTCGGGGCCGATCAGGGTGCGGCGCCCGGCGTTGTAGCGGGCGGAGAGCAGGGTCCGCAGGGGGACGTTTTCGGCGCTGTCGGCGTCGCCGTACCAGGCCTCGCGGTCGGCCATGGCCAGCTTGGTGCCTTCGATGAGGGTGTGGACGCAGTCGGGGGTGCCGTAGTCCATCTCCTCCGGCAGCAGGGCAAGTTGTTGCAGGAAGGCGGGTCCCTGCGACCAGGCGCCGGCCTTGCAGACGGTCCAGCCGTGCCAGTCGTACGTGACCGGGTTCTCGTATCCGGCTGCGAAGGCGGCGAGGTCGTCGCCGGTGAGGGTGCCGGTGTGGTGCTCGCCGGACGTGTCGAGGGTGGGCTGGGCGGCGGCTTCGGCAAGCGCCTCCGCGATGAAGCCCTCCCGCCAGACGCGCCGCGCGGCGTCGATCTGGGTCTCACGGCCGCTGCCCGCCGCCTCCGCCTCGGCGATGAGACGCCGCCAGGTCGCCGCGAGCGCGGGGTTCTTGACGAGGGTGCCGGGGGCCGGGGGCCGGCCGCCGGGGAGGTAGAGCTCGGCGGAGGCGGCCCATTCCTTCTCGAACAGCTCGCGCACGGCCTCTACGGTCTGGCCCAGGCGTTCAACGGGCGGGTGGCCGGCTTCGGCGTATCCGATGGCGTACTTCAGCGCGGCTGCCAGGGACTTGGTGCCGTGGTCGCGCAGCAGCAGCATCCAGGCGTCGAACGCGCCGGGCACGGCGGCGGCGAGCGGTCCGGTGCCGGGGACGAGGTCGAGGCCGAGGGAGGTGTAGTGGTCGATGCTCGCCCCGGCGGGGGCCGGGCCCTGGCCGCACAGCACCCGGACCGGGCCGCCGGCGGGCGCGAGGATGATCGGGACCTCACCCGCGGGCCCGTTGAGGTGCGGCTCGACGACGTGCAGCACGAATCCGGCCGCGACGGCCGCGTCGTAGGCGTTGCCGCCGTCTTCCAGGACGGCCATGGCGGACTGGGACGCCAGCCAGTGGGTGGAGGACACCATGCCGAAGGTGCCCTGGAGGGTCGGCCGGGTGGTGAACATCGTCGAGCGCTCCTGTGTCAGCGGCGGCGGCAAAGGGCTGATCAGGTACCTGCCCCGCAAGAGCGGTTCAAGACCGCGATGGCGCAGAGAACCGGCAATGGCTCCGCGCCGGGGGCCGAATCGTCCGGTACACCGGAGCCATGACATCCCGCACGCTCGAAGACCGGATCCTCGGCGGCTGGCTCGGCCGGATCGCCGGGAACATGCTCGGCAAACCGGTCGAGCGCGGTGACCACTGGACGCGGGACCGGATCGACCGCTATCTGCGCCGCGCCGGCGCGCTTCCGCTCACCGACTACTTCCCGGCGCCCGACGGCTCGCTGGACCCCGCCGAGTTCGAACTCCGGCCGGGGTGGCCACGGTGCACCCGCGGCAACATCCACGGCAGCGCACGCGACGACGACATCGACTACGCGATCCTCGGCCTGCACCTGCTGGAGACGTACGGCTTCAACTTCACCACCGAGCAGGTCGGCGAGGTGTGGCTGCTGCGCCTGCCGTATCTGCAGACCTTCACCGCGGAGCGCGCCGCGTACCGCAATCTGGCCAACGGCCTCAGCCCGCCCCTGACCGCGACCGTCGACAACCCCTACCAGGACTGGATCGGCGCGCTCATCCGCGCCGACATCCACGGCTGGACCTCGCCCGGCAGCCCGCGGCGCGCGGCGGAGCTCGCCCGGCGTGACGCGGCGCTCTCCCACACCGGGGAGGGCGTCTACGGCGCCATGTGGGCCGCCGCCCTTGTCGCCGCCGCCTTCACCGCGCCCACCCCGCGCGCCGCCATCGACAGCGCACTCGACCAGATCCCCCCGGACAGCCGCCTCGCCCGTACGGTACGAAGCACCGCCGAGCTCCATGACGCAGGGCTCGACTGGGCGGACGCGCTGGCCGAACTCGACCGCGACGTCACCGGCCTGCACTGGATCCACACCGTGCCGAACACCGCGATCATCACGGCCGGACTCCTTTACGGCGCGGGCGATTTCACCACCACCATCGCTTTGACCGTCCGCGGAGGCCTCGACACCGATTCCAACGGCGCCACGGCCGGATCCGTCGCGGGGGTGCTGTGCGGTGCGGCCGCGATTCCGCCGCAGTGGACGGCACCGCTGGAGAACCGGGTCCACAGCGCCGTCTTCGGCTTCGACGGCGCCCGGATCAGCGATCTCGCGGAACGTACCTGCCGCCTGGCGGCCGTCAGCCGTCCATGACGGCGGGCCTTCCCTTGTGCGCCGGTCCCCCTTGCTCGCTCCGTATGCCGGACTCTTCCGGTGTTCAGGCTGGTGACCGCGATGACGCCGCGCCGGAGCAGGTTGCGGCCTCGAGGGGATGGTGTTGCTGTGGAGTTGAGGCAGATGGCTGCGCCATGCAGGACCCCAGCCATAACGGGCCGAGCGCCTCTCATGCCCGTCATCGGAATCGGCTGTGGCGCGGCTGGAATCCGGCTGACGCGCGCGCTCATTGCTCGTCACCACGCAAATGAGGTGGTGGGACAACGGACGCGGCTCAGCCGCACACCGTTGAGTTCTCGTTCCGGAAGTGAAGGATGACCCGATGAGTTCCACCTCCCTGGCCGGGAACGTTGCCCTGGTGACCGGGGCGACGAGCGGCATTGGTGCGGCCACCGCGGCGACGCTCGCCGAGCGGGGCGCGCACGTACTGGTCGCGGGCCGGGACCGGGCCCGCGGTGAGGCTATGACCGGCGCGGTCCGGGGGCATGGCGGCAAGGCGGACTTCGTCGCCGCCGATCTGCGTGACGCCGAGTCGGTGCGGCGACTGGCGCGTGAGGCGACCCACCTGGGCGGCGGTCGGGTCGACATCCTCGTCAACAACGCCGGCGTCTTCCCGTACGGCCCGACGGAGCAGACGCCGGAGAGCGAGGTCGACACCGTTTACGCGCTCAATGTGAAGGCCCCGTTCTACCTCGTGGCCGCGTTGGCACCGGCGATGGCCGAGCGCGGTCATGGGGCGATCATCAACGTCAGCACCATGGTCGCCGAGTTCGGTATGGCGGGCACAGCGCTGTACGGATCGAGTAAGGCCGCGCTGAACCTGCTGACCAAGGCGTGGGCCGCCGAGTACGGCCCGCGCGGGGTGCGTGTCAACGCCGTGCAGCCCGGCCCGACCCGCACGGAAGGCACGGCCGACATGGGCGAGGACTTCGACGCCCTGGTCTCCCAGGCACCCGCCGGGCGGCCCGCGGCACCGGAGGAGATCGCTGAGGCGATCGCCTATCTGGCCAGTGACGCGGCCAGCTTTGTGCAGGGCGCGGTGCTGCCCGTCGACGGCGGCCGCGTGGCGGTCTGACGCTGGCCTTCACCGCCGACGGCCCCTTCACCGACCGCAGCGCCTGACCACTGTCGCGCCACCGTGATCGGAGAGAAAGCACCTCGGTCCGCTACCGGTCCGGCTCGCCGGGGACGGCCTGCGCACGGGCCTTCGCCGAGCCTCCGGGCAGCATGAGCGCCGTGTAGAGGACCAGCGAGGTTGCCAGTCCCACCGCCCAGCCGTAGTCGGCGAGTGGCTGTAGCAGAGGGATCAGCCCGTCGGCAGGGAAGGGGCCCTTCCCCGGTGCCGAGTACGAGCCGCCGACCGCCAGTACGCCGCCCACGGCGAAGGCGACGAGCGCCCGCCAGTTCCAGCCGGCCGCGTACCAGTAGCGGCCGCCGGGCCGGTACAGCTCCGTAAGCTCCAGGACCGTACGGCGCACCAGCCAGTAGTCCGCGATGAGGATGCCCGCTACGGTGCCGAGCAGGCCGCCGACCAGGCCGAGCCAGGTGAAGATGTACAGCTCCGGAGTCGCCGTCAGCTTCCATGGGAAGATCACAACGCCGACAACGCCCGTGATCAGCGCGCCGGTACGGAAGTTGATGAACCGCGGCGCCAGATTCGCCAGGTCATAGGCCGGGGACACGACATTGGCCGCGATGTTCACCGAGACGGTGGCGACCAGAACCGTGACCAGGGCGAAGAGCAGCCCGAACGCGCTGTCCGTCATGCCCGCCAGCTGCACCGGATCCCACATCGCCTCGCCGTAGACGGCCTGCGAACCCGAGGTGACGAACACCGACAGCAGCGCGAAGGCGGTCATGGTGGTGGGCAGGCCCAGCGACTGGCCCCAAACCTGGGCGCGCTGGCCCTTTCCGAAGCGGGTGAAGTCGGGGATGTTCAGCGACAGGGTCGCCCAGAAGCCGATCATGCCCATGAGGGAGGGGAAGAAGACCTTCCAGAAGTCCGGGCCCCACCCCAGCTTCGAGGGCTGGTCGAGCAGTGGCCCAAAGCCGCCCGCCTTGGCCGCTATCCACACCAGCAGCACGAGGGCGCCGATGATGACGAACGGCGCGGCCCAGTTCTCGAAGCGCCGCAGGGTCTCCATGCCGCGGTAGATAATGGCGAGTTCGATGATCCAGAAGATCAGGAAGCAGAGCCACAGCGTCCAGGGGTAGCCCCCCACCTCGGCGGCTCTCGCCCAGCCGCCGCCGAAGAGCTTGCCGAGCAGGATGTAGATGCCCTGCCCGCCGATCCAGGTCTGGATGCCGAACCATGCGCAGGCGACGGCGGCGCGGATCATCGCGGGCAGATTGGCGCCGCGCAGCCCGAAGGAGGCCCGGGCCAGGATGGGGAAGGGGATGCCGTACTTGGGTCCGGCGTGCCCGGTGAGCAGCATCGGGAGCAGCACGATGACGTTGCCGAGGGCGATGGTGAGGACGGCCTGCTTCCAGTCCATGCCGAGCGCGACAAGCCCGGAGGCGAGCGTCCAGGACGGGATGTTGTGGGCCATGCCGACCCAGAGGGCGGCGAAGTTGTACGTCGTCCAGTGCCGGCCCGCCACAGGCACCGGCCGCAGGTCGTTGTTGGCGAATCGGCCGTCGGGCAGGGCCGTGCCCTCTGGGAGTTCCACCCGGCCGTCGGGGTGTGTGAGCTGGGATCTCTGTCCGCCCGGGTCGGCGGAGTCGGCGGACAAGGTCTCGGACATGTGGAGTCCATTCGTTCGCGGGGACGGTGTCCTTGCCTGGCTGAAGCCGCGCCCACGGCGCGGTTCGTTTCCCACCCACCCGGCCCTTGAAGGGAAAGGCGGGCTCATAGCGCCGAGCGTCGCCGATCTCGCGGCGGCCCTGGGGTCGGACGGCGCCTACGGCGCGTCCTTTCCCCGCCCGCTCACCCGTGAAAAGGGGCGGGCGGGAGAAAACATCCCGGCGCGGAGCGCCAGGTTCGGGCTCAGTCGGCGAACACGGGAATCACGTGTTCGCCGTACGCATCGATGGTCGCTTCCTTCGCATCGTGCATCGCATACACCGCGAACTGATCCACCCCCAGCTCCCGCAACGCCCGCAGCTTCTCCACATGCGCCTCCGGCGGGCCCAGCAGGCAGAAGCGGTCGACGATCTCGTCGGACACGAACTCGGTCGACGGATTCCCCGCCCGCCCGTGGTGGCTGTAGTCATAGCCCTTCCGCGCCGCGATGTACGCGGTAAGGGCCTTGGGCACCAGCCCCGAGTCGGCGCCGTACCGCTCGACCAGGTCGGCCACATGATTGCCGACCATGCCGCCGAACCAGCGGCACTGTTCGCGCGCATGCTCCAGGTCGTCACCCACGTACGCCGGAGCCGCGACGCAGATGGTCACGGAGTCCGGGTCGCGGCCCGCCTCCTTCGCCGCGGTGCGGACCGCGCGGACCATCCACTCCGTCAGATACGGGTCGGCGAGCTGAAGGATGAACCCATCGGCCTTCTGTCCGGCGAGCGCCAGCGCCTTCGGCCCGTACGCCGCCATCCACACCGGCAGCTTCCCGTCCTTGATCCACGCAATCCGTACGGGGGCACCGTCGACCTCGGCTTCGCGCCCCTCGGCGAGGTCCCGGATGACCTCGATCGCCTCCCCGAGCCGGGCGAGGGTGTTGGGGCGCCGGCCGGCGACCCGCATCGCCGAGTCGCCGCGCCCGATGCCGCACACGGTGCGGTTGCCGTACATCTCGTTGAGGGTGGCGAAGGTGGAGGCGGTCACTTCCCAGGTGCGGGTGCCGGGGTTGGTGACCATGGGGCCCACGATGAGCTTCCGCGTGTGCTCCAGGATGCGGCTGTAGATGACGAACGGCTCCTCCCACAGCACGGCGGAGTCAAAGGTCCAGCCGTAGCGGAAGCCGTTGCGCTCGGCGCGGCGCATCAGTCCGACGACGCCCGCCGCGGGCGGATCGGTCTGCAGGACAAGTCCGAAGTCCACGGTGCACTCCCGGATCCTGGAAGGTGGCTAGATGAGGTACTGACAGGTGCCGCGCGGTACGTACCGGCCGTGGCCCGTGCGGCCGGTGAACTCACCGTCCGCCAGGATGATGTCGCCGCGCGAGAGCACCGTCTCCACGCGGCCGGCGATCCGCCTGCCCTCGTACGCCGAGTAGTCGACGTTCATGTGGTGGGTCTCCGCGGAGATCACCTGCTCGGCGTGCGGGTCGTAGATGACGATGTCGGCGTCGGCGCCGGGGGCGATGGTGCCCTTGCGCGGATAGAGGCCGAACATCCGCGCGGGCGTGGCGCAGGCGATCTCGATCCAGCGGCGCCGCGAGATGTGCCCGTCGACGACCCCCTGGTGGAGGAGATCCATCCGGTTCTCCACGCCCGGCAGCCCATTGGGAATCTTGGAGAAGTCGCCGCGGCCCAGCTCCTTCTGGCCGGCGAAGCAGAACGGGCAGTGGTCGGTGGAGACGACCTGAAGGTCGTTGGTGCGCAGCCCCCGCCACAGGGCGGCCTGGTGCTCGCGGGGCCGCAGGGGTGTGCTGCACACGTACTTGGCGCCCTCGAAGTCCGGCTCGGCAAGGTTGTCGGTGGACAGGTACAGATACTGCGGGCAGGTCTCGCCGAAGGCGTTGATGCCCTGGTCGCGGGCCTGGGCCAGCTCGGCCACGGCCTCCTGCGCCGAGACGTGCACGACGTACAGCGGAGCCTCGGCGACGCGCGCGAGCTGGATCGCGCGGTGGGTGGCCTCGGCCTCCAGCAGCGCGCGGCGCACCTCCCCGTGATAGCGCGGGCCGGTACGGCCGTCGGCCAGGGCCTGTTCGATGAGTACGTCGATGGCGATGCCGTTCTCGGCGTGCATCATGATCAGTCCGCCGTTGCCGGCGGAGCGCTGCATGGCCCGCAGGATCTGGCCGTCGTCGCTGTAGAACACGCCCGGATAGGCCATGAACAGCTTGAACGAGGTCACGCCTTCCGCGACCAGCAGATCCATCTCCTTGAGCGAGCCGTCGTCGACATCGGAGACGATCATGTGGAAGGCGTAGTCGATGGCGCACTTGCCGTCGGTCTTGGCGTAGTACGAGTCGAGCCCTTCGCGGAGGCTGTGGCCCTTGGCCTGGACGGCGAAGTCGATGATCGTGGTGGTGCCGCCCCAGGCCGCGGCCTTGGTGCCGGTCTCGAAGGTGTCGGAGGAGAAGGTTCCGCCGAACGGCAACTCCATGTGCGTGTGCGCGTCGACGCCCCCGGGGACGACGTACTTGCCCGTGGCGTCGATGGTGCGGTCGGCGGTCCAGCTCTGGCCGGACGCGCTGCCGTGCGCGGCGAGCGCGGCGACGCGGCCGTCCTCGATCAGTACATCGGCGTGGATCTCGTCGGCGGCGGTGACGACGAGCCCGCCGCGGATGAGGGTGCGGGTCATAGTGCCGCTCCTTCCCGTCCTTCCCGTTGGTTCCCGGCCTGCCGGATCACGTGGTCGGATATCCCGCGATCTCCGCCTGCACCTGCCCCAGCGCTTGTTCCAGGAGCGCGGCGCCCTCCTCGGCCTCTGCGACGGTCAGGGTGAGCGGCGGGGCGATCCGCAGCGCGTTGCCCTCGCGACCGCCCTTGCCGATCAACAGGCCCCTCTCCCGGGCGTATTCAAGGGCGAGGCCGGCCGCCTTCGGGGAGGGGGCACCGGCGGGGTCGACCAGCTCGACGCCGATCATCAGGCCGCGGCCGCGTACCTCCCGGACGACCGGGAGGGCGGCCGCGACGGCGCGCAACCGCTCGATGAGCAGCCCGCCGACGCGGCGCGCGTTGCCCTGGAGGTCGTGCTCGAGGAGGTAGGTGAGGTTGGCGAGGCCCGCGGCCATGGTGACCGGGCTGCCGCCGAAGGTGGAGATGGAGTTGGCTTCCAGGCAGTTCATGACCTCCGGGCGGGCGACGACCCCGCCGATGGACATGCCGTTGCCGATGCCCTTGGCGAAGGTGAGCAGGTCGGGCGGCCCGCTCGCGGCGTGCGCCTGCCAGCCCCAGAAGTGCTCACCGGTCCGCCCCCAGCCGGTCTGCACCTCGTCGCTGATCCAGAGGATGCCGTGCCGGTCCAGAACTTCGCGGAACGCGGCGAACAGGCCGTCAGGCGGGGCGGTGAAGCCGCCGACGCCCTGTACGGGTTCGGCGATCAGCGCGGCGATGCGGCTGTGGGTCTGCCCGAGCATGTCCTCCAGATCGGCGACGCAGGCTTCGATGAACTGGGTGTCGGACAGTGGGGCATACGGCCCGCGGGTGCGGACGCCGCCGTGCACGTACAGCGTCTGCAGCGGCGACAGACTGGTCGGCGACCAGGCGGAGTTGCCGGTGATGCCGACGGTCGAGAAGGACCGGCCGTGGTAGCTGTTCCGCATCGCCAGGACCTGGTTGGACCCCCGGAAGGTGGTGGCGAGCAGCAGGGCCGTGTCGTTGGCCTCGGTGCCGGAGGTGGTGAAGAAGACGCGCGCGTCGGGGATGCCGGAGAGAGCCGCGATGCGCTCGGCCAGGTCCACCATGGGGCGGTTGAGGTAGAGCGTGGAGGAGTGGATGATGCGGCCGGCCTGTTCGCTGACCGCCTTGGTGACCTCGGGCAGGGCGTGGGCGGTCATGGTGGTGAGGATGCCGCCGAAGAAGTCGAGGTAGCGCTTGCCCTCGGCGTCCCAGACATGGCGGCCCTCGCCGTGGGTGATCTCGATGGGGTCGCGGTAGTAGAGCGAGAGCCAGTCGGGCAGGACGGCCTTGTGCCGGGCGTGGAGGTCCTTCACCGCTGCACCAGTCCTTCGTAGGCGTCGGGGCGGCGGTCGCGGTAGAAGGCCCACTGCTGCCGCACCTGGTCGATCAGTGCGAAGTCGAGGTCACGGACGAGGAGTTCTTCCTGCTTGTCGCTGGCGGCCTCGCCGACGAACTGGCCGCGGGGGTCGACGAAGTAGCTGGTGCCGTAGAAGTCGTTGTCGCCGTACTCCTCCTGGCCGACGCGGTTGATGGCGGCGACGAAGTACTCGTTGGCGACTGCGGCCGCGGGCTGCTCGAGCTGCCAGAGGTACGCGGACAGGCCGCGGGAGGTGGCGGACGGGTTGTATACCAGCTGAGCCCCGTTCAGGCCGAGCGCCCGCCAGCCTTCGGGGAAGTGGCGGTCGTAGCAGATATAGACGCCGACCTTGCCGACGGCGGTGTCGAACACCGGCCAGCCCTGGTTTCCGGGCTTGAAGTAGTACTTCTCCCAAAAGCCTTTGACCTGCGGAATGTGATGCTTGCGGTAGGTGCCGAGGATGGTGCCGTCGGCGTCGATGACGGCTGCGGTGTTGTAGTAGACGCCGGGCTGCTCGATCTCGAAGACAGGGGCGACGATCACCATCCCGGTCTCGCGGGCGAGGTGCTGCATGCGCCGTACGGTCGGGCCGTCCGGTACGGGCTCCGCCCAGCGGTAGTGCTCCGGTTCCTGGACCTGGCAGAAGTAGGGGGCGTTGAAAACCTCTTGGAAGCCGATCACCTGGGCGCCCTGGCGGGCGGCCTCGCGGGCGTGCTCCTCATGCTTCGCGATCATGGACTCGGTATCGCCGGTCCATGTTGCCTGGACCAGTGCGGCGCGGACGACATTGGCCATGAGCTGCTCCTTCACTGCGCTGTACGGGCGCGCTGCGCGGCGCGGCACATCCCCGCGCCCCGCTCCCCCGCGACGTCAGAGAGCCTCCGCGTTCCGCCTCTACGCACGTAGAGGCGGCGGAACGTAGAGCGAAAACGTAGAGCCCGCTACGGACCGTGGCAAGACCATCGCCGTGAAGTGAAGGAGTCGATCAAGTTTCATACCGCAACGGGCCACATCAGGCAGCGTCAGACGGCTTCCGGGACTCCCGGCACGCCCGCGATACGCAGCGCGTGGGCGAGGTCGCGAAGCCGGTGCGAGGCCACGCCCGCCGCGGCGGCGAGCAGCGAGGGCACGAGCGCGCCGGGGTCCGCCTGCGCCACCTCGGCCGCCTCCTCGGGGGTGCGGACGCGCACCAGCGTGGCGAACAGCGACTCGGCCTCGGCGGTGCGGTCGGCGGTGCGGAGCGCGAGAGCGGTCTCGGCCACGTCGGCCGGGGGCCGCCCCACCGACTGGCGCAGCAGGACACGGCAGTCCTCGGCGCGGCCTGCGTCCGCGAGCGCGCAGGCCGCGGCGGCCAGCGCGGGGGGTGGCAGACTGCCGGCCTCCCACAGGAGGGTGGCCACATCGGCGGCGAGACCGGCGCGTTCCAGATCCGCGATCAGCAGGGGCAGCCGCTCGGCGGGCCAGGCGGCGGCCTCACACAGGATGACGTGCGCCTCACCGCTGCGGCCGGAGGCGCGCAACTCGGCCAGTCTGGCGACGGCCTGGGCGCTCGCGCGCTGGGCGGCGGCGAGTGAGGCGGGGTCGTCCTCGCGGGGCGGCTGGGCTGCCCGGCTGGGGTCGTCCTCGCGGGGCGGCTGGGCTGCCCGGCGCGATTCCTTGCCGCGCCGCTTGGCGCCCCGCTCGCCGTTCCGCTGGTTGGCATCCGGCTGTTCGTACGCGCCGGCGAACCGGGCGCCTCGCGGTTTGGCCGCCCGTGCTGGAGTCTCCACGGGCGTGGGCTGCGGGGCCGCTGCCGCGGGCTCGGGCGTGCCGGCGACGCCGGCGAACCGTGCGCCGCGCAGCGGGCCCGGCGCCGGCCCGCCCGGCGCCGGGCCCGCACCGGATGGCCGTCCGGCTTGACCACGAGCGTCGGCCGACTCGCGCGCGGGGGGAGCTTCGGGCGTCGTGTGGCCCTGCGCATCGGAGTCCGGGTCTGCGCGGACTGACCTGACGGGCCCATGAGGCCGGACATGTGAGTCCGCGCGGGGATACGTCCCAGGTGGCGCCACGGCGTCCAGGCGGGCCCGCAGCTCCACACAGCGGGCCGTCGCTCGCTCGTGGTCGTCTTGGGCCCACGCCAGCCCGGCGGCGAGCCGCTCTCTCTCCTCCGGCGACTCGGCGGCTTCCACGGCCGCGCTCAACTCCCGTTCGCGCGAGGCCGCGTACTGCCGCTCCCGCAGCATCACATCCAGGCTGTCCAGCAGCGCGTCGCGGCCGCCGATGTGCAGGTCGAACGCCGCCACCGAGGCCCGGTGCAGGGCCCTGGCCCGGAGTAGCTGCCGATCGGCGGCCTGCGTGCCGTGCCGTACCGCAAAATCCTGCAGCAGCGCGTCGACCACGTCCCAGGGCAGGACCTCCCGGCCGTCCAGGCACGCCCGTATGCCCTGGGCGTCGCGCTGCGCGAAGACCCCGTACCAGCCCGCTTCGGGGTCCAGGGAGCTGAGGAGTTCGTGCAGATACGCCGCGAACTCGGCTACGTCGTCCGGTACTTGCCCGTCCACCATTGCCGCCCCTCCCCCGAGCCGACGGGATCCTGCGGGTTCTCAGGCATTCGACACCCCGGGAGTTACGCAAACCGCACGGCGACACTACGGGCAGTTTTCAAGCGCCGCACAGTATGCCGATGACGGCTGGGAGTTACTGATCATTCTGGGGTCTCCACGGGCAGCCGGACCTGCGCTGTCGGGGACCTCGCACCCAGGAGTCACGCCGGACGCTTGGCTTGCAGCTCCCTCGGGCCGGGCGGACACTGGTGACATAACCTGCACGCGTGGATCCGGATCCGTCCCCCGCCCTTCCCGGGAGGACTCCATGTCCACCGCATTGCGACTTGCCACGTTCAACATCGAAAACCTCTTCGCCCGCTGGCGGTTCAGAGACGGCGTCAACCCGGCCGAAGCCAATACCCGGGGGTGGACGGTCGACCAGACCCACTTCCAGGAGCTGGGTGTCGCCGACAAGGCCATCACGGGCGCCACCGTCCGGGACCTCGAGGCGGACGTTCTCGCCCTTCAGGAGGTCGAAAACGTCGACACGCTCAAGCACTTCCGGACGCTGTTCCTCGGCGGCCGCTCCGCCTACCCGTTCGTCGCAGGCGTCGACGGCAACGATCCCCGGCTGATCGATGTGGCCGTGCTCTCGCGGCTGCCGATCACCCGTATCCGCTCGCACCAGCAGCTGATGGATCCGGCCACTCCGACCGCCGCGCTGTTCTCCCGGGACTGCCTCGAGGTGGACGTGCAGATATCGGAACAGACGAGCGTGACGCTCTTCGTCAACCACTTCAAGTCCATGATGGGCACCCGCGCCGCCACCCGCGGAAAGCGCGAACGCCAGGCCGACCAGGTGCAGCGGCTCGTCACCGGCCGCTTCGGCGCGCAGCCCGGGAATCAGCTGTTCATCATCCTCGGTGACCTCAACGACTATCTCGGCGACGGCTCGGCCATTGACCGCCTGGTCGGCTGGGACCAAGTCGAGAACGTGGTGGCGCAGCTGCCCGAAGACGAGCAGTGGACCCACTACTGGGACGACGAGGACGAGTACCGGCAACTGGACTATCTGCTCCCGTCGGTCTCGCTCGCCAGGGCCGCCCAGCGGCCACCGGAGATCTTCCGCAAGGGAACACCGCTGCGTGCCACCCGCTACACCGGCGAGCGGTACCCCGGCGTCGGCAAGGACCGGCCCAAGGCGTCCGACCACTGCCCGGTCCTGCTCGATCTCCAAGTCCCCTGATCCACCGTCACACCGGCACTGATTGGGAGCACCACTCATGACCCGCACCCACGGCGAGACGCCCAGGAGACCAGCCTGTGCGATCGTGCCGCCGCATCTGCTCAACCGGCTCGCCCGGGCCGAGGACCCGGCCATTCACCGGCGGGCCCGCAACACCCTCGCGCTGGACGCGGCAGAACGCGCCCAGCGGCGATTGACGGCAGCGCTCGGCCCGGTCGCGGCCCGGCCGAAGGCTCCGCCGGACCACCCCGAGCGCACGATCTCCGATGCCGAACACCGCCAGAACCTGCCCGGCAGGAAAGTACGCGGCGAGGGCGAGGCCGATGTGCAGGACACATCGGTGAACCAGGCCTATCACGGCCTCGGCTCCACCTTCGACTACTACCTGAAGGCCCTCTCCCGGTACTCCATCGACGGTGCCGGACTCCCGCTGGACGCCAGCGTCCACTACCTCCGGGATTACGACAACGCCTTCTGGGACGGCGAACAGATGGTCTTCGGCGACGGTGACGGGCGCGTCTTCGGGGACTTCACCCTGTCACCGGACGTCATCGGCCACGAACTCACCCACGGTGTCACCCAGTACACGGCCAACCTCGAGTACTACGGCCAGTCCGGTGCGCTGAACGAGCACATGTCCGACGTCTTCGGGTCCCTGGTCGAGCAGTACGCGAAGAACCAGGCCACGGACCAGGCCAACTGGCTGATCGGCGAAGAGCTGCTCCGGCCCGGCGTGCAGGGCGTGGCGCTGCGCTCGATGAAGGCACCCGGCACCGCGTACGACGACGATGAGCTCGGAAAGGACCCGCAGCCCGCCCATATGGACGACTACCTGGAGACCTTCTCGGACAACGGCGGCGTGCACATCAACTCCGGCATTCCGAACCACGCCTTCTACCTGCTGGCGATGCAGCTCGGCGGCCACGCCTGGGAGCGGGCCGGCCGGATCTGGTACGACGTGCTCACCGGCAACAAGCTGGCCTCCGACGCCGACTTCGCGTCGTTCGCCCGGCTGACCGTGACCGCCGCGGACAACTACGGGCAGCAGGAGGGTCAGGCGGTGCGCCAGGCGTGGTCCGAAGTCGGCGTGCCGACGGACGGCGGGAGCAACAGGCGCTGATACGACACCACCGCGCTCCTGCCCGCCGGTGAGGTCCCTGTCGCTCGTGTGGCTCCCGTTCCGGACGATCAGTCAGGGAGTCGCCAGGTAGGTTCCGCTCTCATTGGCCACCTGCTGCTGCGGCACCGACGCCCCAGCCCGCAGCCACTACTCAGGCCTCCCTACGGGCGGCCGGCGGGCCGTACCACCATCGCCGAGCCGCCCCCGCGCCGTACCTTCTCGGCCGCCGCCAGCCAGCGGCCGTCCGGCAGGCGCTCCACGCCGGTCGCCGCGCCGATCTCCGGGTTCTGCTTGAAGACGTGGCCGAGGGCTTCGAGCCGCGCCCGCAGCGGGCTGTTCCACAGCACCGGTTCCAGATCGGTGGTGGCGCCGTTGCGCTGGCTGGCGCGCGGCGCCGCGATCGCGTCGACCAGCGGAAGGCCGCGGTCCAGACGCTCGGTCAGGGTCTGCAGCACAGTGGTGATGATGGTGGAGCCGCCCGGGGAGCCCACCGCCAGCACCGGCCGGCCGCCGTCGAGCACGATGGTCGGGGACATCGAAGAGCGCGGGCGCTTGCCGGGTCCGGGCAGGTTCGGGTCGGGCACGGCCTGGTTGGCGGGCGCGAAGGAGAAGTCGGTCAGCTCGTTGTTGAGCAGGAAGCCTCGGCCGGGCACGGTGATACCGCTGCCGCCGGTCTGCTCGATGGTGAGGGTGTACGCGACCACGTTGCCCCACCGGTCGGCGACGGTCAGGTGCGTGGTGTTCTCACCCTCGTACGTCGTGGGGGCGGCCGTACCGCCGCCGCTGCAGCCACTGTCGGGCGTGCGCGGATCGCCCGGCGGGACCGGACTGTTCAGCACCGCGTCGTCCTTTATCAGGCAGGCGCGGGAGTCGGCGAACCGCTGCGAGAGCAGCTCCTTGCCGGGGACGTCCTCGAAGGCAGGGTCGCCGACCCACCGGCCCCGGTCGGCGAAGGCTATGCGGCTCGCCTCGATGTAGCGGTGCAGATACTCGGCTTCGCTCAGCTTGGAGAGGTCGGTGTTCTCCAGGATGTTCAGCGCCTCGCCGACGGTCGTGCCGCCGGAGGAGACCGGCGCCATGCCGTAGACGTCCAGCCCGCGGTAGGAGACCTTCGCCGGCGCCTGCAGCTTGGTCCGGTACGCCCGCAGATCCTGTGTGGTCAGATCGCCGGGCCGGACCGTGCGCTGTGCTTCGGCGCTCACGGGCGGCTTGCGGACCGTGCGGACGATGTCGCGGGCGAGCGGGCCCTCGTAGAGCGCGCCTGTGCCCTTGCGTCCCAGTTCGGCGTACGTCCGCGCCAGGTCGGGGTTGGTGAAGGGGGCACCGACGACCGGCAGCTCTCCTCCGGGCAGGAACAGCTGGGCGGTGGCCGGGAAGTCCCGGAACCTGGCCTCGTTGTCGGCGGTCTGCTGCCGGAAGGTCTGATCGACCGTGAAGCCGTCGCGGGCCAGCCGCTCGGCTGGTGCCAGCACCTGCCGCAGGGACCGGCTGCCCCAGGCGTCGAGCGCGGAGCCCCAGGTGGCGGGCGTGCCGGGGACGCCGACGCTGAGCCCGCTGGTGACCGCCTCGCCGAAGGGGAGGGGTTTCCCGTTCTCGACGAAGAGATCCGCATCGGCGCTCAGCGGCGCGATCTCCCGGCCGTCGATCGTATGCACCGTACGGTGCTTGGCGTCGTAGTAGACGAAGAAGCCGCCGCCGCCGATGCCCGCGGAGTACGGCTCGGTGACGCCCAGCGCGGCCGCCGTGGCGACCGCCGCGTCCACCGCGTTGCCGCCCCGCTTCAGCACCTCGATGCCCGCCGCCGAGGCATCCGCGTCGACGCTGGCCACCGCGCCGCCGTACCCGGCCGCGACCGGAGTCTTGGCCGGTGGTGCCCCGCTGCCCGCCGACCCGGCCGGAGCCGGTGGCGCGGCGGCGACCGACACCATGGCCGCGGTGACGGCCAGCAACGACAGCGTCCGGACAGCGAGACGACGAGGCATTCGTTCCTCCACTCAACTGGCGTGCCGGAAGCCTAACTTCGCCACCCGGCCCCGTCAGCAGCGCCTCGGGCTCTCGAACGCCGATGCGGACCCGGATACGATCCCCGGCCATGAACGACGACGTGCGCAACATCGTCCTCGGCGTCCTGGCCACCGGCATCAGCGCCAGCCTCGGCTGGTTCACCCGTACCTATCTCTGGCGCCGCAAGCTCGCCCGCAAGCAGCGCTTCTTCGGGCTGCCGAAGAACTCCGAGTGCCTTCTCGTGGTCAACCGCGACGCCGGCGCGGACTGGAGCGTGGCCCGCCACGATGTCTTCGCGCTGCTGGAGCTGTCCGCGCTCATCAAGGACTGCGGGGCGCACGCCCAGGTCGTCGCGCACGATACGGCACAGCAGGGCATAGGCGAGCGTACGGAGTTCTGCATCGGCGGCCCGGTGTCCAACCGCCGGATGGCCGCTCATCTGCACTCACTGCTACCGGGCTTCGAGATCGTCGACACCCCCACCGGCTCCGGGCCGGACCGCCGCGGGTCGTTCAGGATCGGCGGCGAGTCCTACGCGCCGGAGAACGGCGAGGTCGAATACGTCCTGCTCGCCCGCCTGCTGGCCGGTCCGGACGCCCGGCCGGTCTTCCTCTCCTGCGGCCAGCGCTCGATCACCAACCAGGCCGCCGCCCGCCATCTGGCACGCAACCACTCCCGGCTGGCTCGCAAGTACGGCAACAAGTCCTTCTGCCTGCTGCTCAAGGTGGTCAACTCCGAGGCCTACGGGCCGGATGTGGTGGAGCTCGTCGCCGATGTCACGCGCGCCGCGACCACCCGGCCCCCGGAGCCGACGGCGGTTCCCTCTCCGTCGCGATCTGACGAAAACTCACCAGACGTGACCGGCCAACCGCGCACTGCTTAAATGATCAACAAGCTTTACTAGTGCGTAACTTACCGCCTATTACCTCAAGTAACGCCCAGGGGTTACCGTCGGGTCACTTTTACGGGGTGTGCCGGCTCGGGGGTCGGCACTGACATCAGGAGCCGACCAATGGGCAAGCATCGAAAGGCCGCACGCGCCTCAGCCGTGGGCGTCCTGTCGACGGCGGTGGTCGCGGGGTTGACGCTCAACCTCGCGCCCGCCGCCCAGGCCACCCCCCTCACGGCGCCCGTAGCACAGGCCGACGCGGCCGCCTCGAGCGCGCACAACGTCAGGTTCGTCGACATCCAGGGCGACGGCGGGACCGTTCTCAAGGCGAACGTCGTCACTCCCTCCGACGCCGACGGCAACCGCCGCCACCCCCTCATCGTCCTCCCCACCAGCTGGGCCACGCCCCAGGTGGAATACCTCGCCCAGGCGCAGAAGCTCGCCGACTCGGGCTACATCGTGCTGACGTACAACACCCGCGGATTCTGGCAGTCCGGCGGATATATCGAGGTGGGCGGGCCCGCGGACATCGCCGATGCGTCCAAGGTCATCGACTGGGGCCTGGCCAACACTCCGGCCGACCCGGACCGGGTCGGTATCGGCGGGATGTCATACGCCGCCGGGATCAGCCTGCTCGCCTCGGCCTTCGACAAGCGCATCAAAGCCGTGGTCTCGATGAGCGGCTGGGCCGACCTCGCCGACGCGATCTACAGCGAACGCACCCAGCACGTCCAGGCCGTCGGCCTGCTGGGCGGCCTCGGTTACCTCACCGGCCGCCCCAGCCCCGAATTCCAGCGCATCTTCAAGGGCTTCATGACGTCCGACATGGACCACGAGGACGAGATGCTGGAGTGGGCGAAGAAGCGCTCCCCCGCCACCTATCTCGACCGGATCAACGCGAGCGGTGCGGCCATCATGCTGGGCAATGCCTGGGGAGACTCCATCTTCCCGCCCAACCAGTACGCGGAGTTCTACGAGAAGCTGACCGGTCCCAAGCGCCTGGAGTTCCGCCCGGGCGACCATGCGACGGCCGAGGGCACCGCCCTGCTGGGCCTGCCCAACGATGTCTGGAGCGACGCCCACCGCTGGTTCGACCACTATCTGAAGGGCGAGGACAACGGCATCGACCGGGAACCGCCCGTCCAGCTGAAGCCCCGTACGAGCGATGACTACGAGGGCTACGCCAGCTGGAAGGCGGTGCCCGCCGAGACCCGCAGGATCCCCCTGGAGGGCAGCCGGCGGGTCCACGCCAACATCGACTCCGGCGCCGATGGCGGTGTCGCGGTGCTGTCGAGCGTCATCGACCAGTTCTTCAAGGTACCGCCGATGGCCTTGATCCCGCTGCTGCCGCGGGCGTTCGCCGCCGTCTGGCAGTCGGAGAAGTACGCCGACGAGCAGCGCGTGCGGGGCACCGTGACGCTGCACACCACGCTGACCAGCACCCACGAGAGCGGCACTGCGGTCGCGTACCTGTACGACGTCGGTCCGCTCGGCGTCGGCAAGCTGATCACCAACGCGCCGTTCACCTTCCACGGCCGTACGCCGGGACAGCCCTTCGGCGTCGACCTGGATCTGTTCTCGACGGCGTACGACGTACCGGCCGGGCACCACCTCGCGCTGGTCGTCGACACGGTCGATCCGCTCTACATCGAACACAACCCGGACGGCGCGAAGCTCACCTTCTCGTCCCCGGCCGAGGACCCGTCGTACGTGGACATCCCGCTCACCAAGCGCTGATGTCCCCCGCCTTCTGCGCGAGTCAGCGGCCCGAGGCCCCCGGGCCCGACAGCACCGCTGTCGGGCCCGCCTCGGCCACCTTCCCCGCCTTCGTCTTCACGCTGCGCCGCTCGAACTTGGCCACCCAGGACGCGAACCACGACAGCAGCATGCACATCCCGATGTAGATCGGTGAAATCACCATCACCACCGGGATGAAAGGCAGGTCGTAGTTGAGATTGGTGGCGATGAGCCTGCCGGACTGGAGCAGTTCCTCATAGGTGATGAGAAACCCCAGCGAGGTGTCCTTCAGCGTCACCACCAGCTGGCTGATGATGGCGGGCATCATCGCGCGCAGCCCCTGCGGCACCAGCACGTAGGTCATCACCTGCGTCTTGCGCATACCGAGGGAGTACGCCGCCTCCCGCTGCCCGCGGTCCACGGCATTGATGCCGGCCCGGAACACCTCGGCGAGCACCGACCCGTTGTAGAGCGTCAGTCCGGTGACGAGCGCGGGCAGCGGCTGCACCTTCAGCGCCACGAAGACGAAGAAGATCATCACCAGCACGGGCATCGCGCGGAAGAACTCAACGCAGAGCGTGGCGATCCAGCGCACCGGAGCGTGCTCCGAGAGCCGAGCAGTGGCGAGGATGACGCCCAGCACCAGCGAGAAGGCGGCGGCCAGGCCGAAGGCCCGCAGTGTGTTGCCAAGACCGCGCAGCAGCAGCTCCTGGATGCCCTTGTATGCGAAGGGGCGCCACTTCACTGCCTCGAACTGGCCGGTGTCGTAGAGGAGATAGACGATCCAGGCGATCAGCGCGAGGAGCACGATCGTCCCCGCGAAGCCGTAGACGCGGTGCCGGGCGCGGGTTCTCGGGCCCGGGACGTCATAGAGCGCGGTGGCGGTGGTGGTGGTCATCGGGGCACTCCCCAGCGCCTCTCCAGCACGTTGAACAAGGCGCTGATGCTCAGGGTCACGATCAGATAGCCGACGGCGATCCAGACGAAGGACCAGACGATGTTGTAGCCCAGCTCGCCCAGCGTCTTGTACGTGCCGAGCAGCTCGGTGACACTGAACGACCCGGCGATGGCCGAGTTCTTGGCCAGGGCGATCAGCGTCGAGCCGACCGGCGGAATGACCGAGCGGAACGCCTGCGGGAGGACGATCATCCCGAGCGCCTGAGGGAAGGTCATGCCCAGGCTGCGGGCGGCCTCCCCCTGGCCGGTGGGGACGGTGTTGATGCCCGAGCGCACCACCTCGCAGATGAAGGCGGAGGTGTAGCAGCCGAGGGCGAGGATCGCGAACGTCTTGAACGGCAGCACCACCCCGAAGCGGGGCAGGCCCAGCATCACCGCGAAGAAGAGCAGCGTCAGCGGGGTGTTGCGCAGCACGGTCACCCATGCGGTGCCGAACGCGCGCAGCGACCCGACCGGAGCGACCCGGAAGGCGGCCATGACGACGCCGAGCGCGAGGGCGAGCAGCGAGGCGAAGACCGTCAGCTGCACCGTGCCCCACAGGCCCTCGCCGTAGAGGGAAAGGTTGTTGAGGAGTACGTCCATGGAAGGTGGGTCCTGACTCCGGTTCGGTGCCTTGGCTCAGCCGGCGGGATAGCGGTCGATCGGAGGCGGCTTCGGGGCGGGTGCGCCCGACAGGCCGAGCGTCGCCTGGTACGCCTTCTTCCAGTCGCCGTTCTTCTCGTGGGCGGCGATGGCGTCGTCGAGGGCGAACCGCAGCGCGTTGTCCCGCTTGGCCACGCCGATGCCGTACGGCTCCTTGGAGAAGGGTTTGCCGACCACCTTCAGCTCGTCGGGCACCTTGGCCGCGTAGCCCAGGAGGATGGTGTCGTCGGTGGTGACGGCGTCGACCTGGTAGGTGAGGAGGTTGTCCACGCACACCGAGTAGGTGTCGTACGCGACGGCATGGGCTTCGGGGTAGTCGTGCTCGATGCGCTGCAGCGGGGTGGAGCCGGCGGCCGAGCAGACCCGCTTGCCGGCCAGGTCCTCCGGCCCCTTGATGTCCTTCTCGCCGGCCCGCACCAGCAGACGCTGCCCCGCCTCGTAGTAGGGACCGGCGAACCCGACCTGCTGCTTGCGCCGGGCGTTGATGGTGTAGGTGCCGACGTAGTAGTCGACCTGGCCGTTCTGCAGGGCGGTCTCGCGGTTGGCCGAGGCGATCGTCTTGAACTCGATGGTCTTGGGGTCGAAGCCGAGGGACGCCGACATCATCTTGGCGATCTCGATGTCGAAACCGGAGTAGGTCCCGGTGGCGGGGTCCTTCTCGCCCAGGAAGGGCTGGTCCTCCTTGGCGCCGACGATCAGGTGGCCGCGCTTCTCGGCCTTCCGCCAGGTCGGGGAGGCGGGCAGCTGGAAGCCGCGGTTCACGTGGTAGCTGGGCAGCTCTTCGGGTTTCGGCCCCTTGACCGGAGGGCTGCCCTCCTTGCCGCAGCCGGCGACCGCGAGCAGCGCGAGGAGCGCGAGGGCCAGGCCGGTCGTACGGTTCGTACGCTGCATGTCCGTCCGTCACCTCCCGGCTCAGTGCTTGAGGATCTTGGACAGGAAGTCCCTGGCGCGGTCGCTCTCCGGCGCGGTGAAGAACTCGTCCGGCGGGCGGTCCTCGATGATCCGGCCGCCGTCCATGAACACGACGCGGTTCGCGGCGGACCGGGCGAAGCCCATCTCATGGGTGACGACGACCATGGTCATGCCTTCGCCGGCGAGCTGCCGCATGACCTCCAGCACCTCGTTGATCATCTCCGGGTCGAGGGCGGAGGTCGGCTCGTCGAAGAGCATCACCTTCGGGTCCATGGCCAGGGCACGGGCGATCGCGACGCGCTGCTGCTGGCCGCCGGACAGCTGGGCCGGGTACTTCGGGGCCTGCGCGACCAGGCCGACACGGTCCAGGAGTTCACGGGCCCGCCGCTCGGCTTCCTCCTTGGGCTGCCTGCGGACCTTGACCGGCGCGAGGGTCACGTTCTCCAGCACGGTCTTGTGCGCGAAGAGGTTGAAGGACTGGAAGACCATACCGACGTCGGCGCGCAGCTTGGCCAGCGCCTTGCCCTCCTCGGGCAGCGGCTGCCCGTCGATGAGGATCCGGCCGGACTCCACGGGCTCCAGCCGGTTGATGGACCGGCAGAGCGTCGACTTGCCGGAGCCCGAGGGACCGATGACCACGACCACCTCGCCCCGGTCCACCGTCAGGTTGATGTCCTGGAGGACGTGCAGCGCTCCGTAGTGCTTGTTCACGTCGCGCAGCTCGATCAAGGGACCGGCTGCGGGGACGGTGCCGGCTCCAACCTGCATGCAGCCCCAACCCACTCTCAGCTGTGTCGCGGTCAGCGCAAACTATCCAGCCGAATGGGGCATCTCCCTCCCGACACGCACCACGCGGGCAATAAGCGTATGGTGCGACTCGCCGAGGTCAGGCTTCGGATGCCTCCGCGTAGATCCGGTACAGCTCCGGCGCTCCGGTCACCGCCCAGTCGAGGCCGGCCTCCACCACATGCAGCTCGCGGCCCGAGGCCAGCCGCACATACGGCTGCCCGTTCGGCCACCGGCGCCACGCCGCCCCGGCCACCCGGCGGACGATCACCGTCCCCAGATACAGGCCCGCGTCGTTCCCCAGCCACGGCAGTTCCTCGGGGTCGTCCCGCCAGCGGGGCAGCAGCTGGTCGAGCGCCGCCAGCGACGCGGCGGAGTCGTCAAGTTCCAGACCGGCCTCGGCGGCCCGGGCCCGCAGCAGCTCGCACTCGGACAGCAGCTCCGCAACACCCTCGGGATCGTCCTCGAACGCGTCCGTCACGGCGACACCCTGAGCCACGCCGCCGAGACGCTTGCGCCAATTACCCAAGAAAGGGATGTTCATACCGCTCAGCGTCGCACCTGGCCCGGGCGTGCACCACAGGGCGCGCGGGGGTTTGGGACTCCCCAGAAGGAAGTCCCCTGGCCTGCGGCATGGGGAGACCCAGGGGAAGGCTGGCCGGATGTTTGCCTTGACGCGTCCCTGACGCATCTCTAGCTTCATCCGCCACCCGTCCGATCGCTGGTGCACATTCCGGGAGTTGCCGCCGTCTGCCATGGGAGGGACAGCCATGCGCGTCAGAGCGTGGGGAGCGGCTTTTGTCCTCACTGTCACGGCTCTCGCCACCTCCGCCGGGACCGCGGTCGCTTCAGCGGCCGCGGGCCGCCATCCCGAAAGCCACCGGATCCTCGCGGGGCCCGCTCCCTCGCCCCTGCCCCTGCACCGGCTGTTCGACAACACCGCCGTGAGCGACAACGCCCGCCCCGGCGAAGCCGACTTCGACGGTTCGGGGCTCTCGCTGTCCGCTCAGGACCTGGCCGGCGCGGGCTGGACGCCGGGGCGCACCCTCACCATCGACACCGCCCGGCTGACCTGGCCGCGCTCGACCGCCGGGCACCCCGACAACGTCCGCGCGGGCGGACAGCAGGTGCGGCTGACGGGCCGTGGTGACGCGCTGACCTTCCTGGTCGCCGGCACCGGCGGCGAAGCGAGCGGCACCGGTACCGTGCGCTACCGCGACGGCTCCCGCAGCACGTACACGCTCACGGCGCCCGACTGGCGCACCGGACCGCTGACCACCAAGGCCGTCGCCCTGCCGCACCTCAACAGCCCTGACGGACAGCGCTTCGAGAAGGCGCGCCTGTACGTGGTGACCGTGCCCGTCGTACGCGACCGCGAGATCACCTCCGTGGTGCTGCCGCACGACCCGGGGCCGCACACCGATCTGCACGTCTTCGCCGTCACCGTGCGCACCCCCGCCCATGGCTGGACGGGCACCTGGTCGGCGAGCACCGGCGGCTACACCTCGGTCGGTCCCTGGACCGACCAGACCCTGCGGCTGGTTGTGCACACCAGCACCGGCGGGCCCCGGGTACGGATCCGGCTCGACAACACCTTCGCGGCGGCGCCGGTACGGATCGGGCGTGCCTCAGTGGCGTTCCAGGCGGCGGGGGCCGCCGCGCAAGGCGTGCCGCTGCCACTGACCTTCGGCGGGCGCCCGGACACCGAGATCCCGGCGGGCGCCCAGGTGTTCAGCGATCCGCTGGGGTTGCCCGTGCCCCCGGAGGCGAATCTGCTGGTGAGCATCCATCTGCCCGGGACCGTGTCGGAGGTGCCCGTGCACAGCCAGGCGATCCAGCGCTCATACCTCAGCGCGCCGGGCAGCGGTGACCTTACGGGCAACAGTGACGGGGCCGCCTTCACCGGGTCGCTGACGGCGTGGCCGTTCCTCACCGGCGTCGATGTCGGAGGCGGGCCCGGGTCGGTGGTGGCCCTCGGGGACTCGATCACCGACGGGGTGCGGTCGACGACCGGCGCCAACCGTCGGTGGCCGGACGTCCTGGCGCGGCGCATCCAGGCGCAGCACGAGATCCCGCGCTACGGCGTGCTCAACCAGGGCATCTCGGCGAACCGCATCACCAGCGACCGCTACCCGGGCGACGGGACGAGCTCGGAGACCGGGGGCGTCAGCGCCCAGCACCGGCTCGACCGGGACGTCCTCGCCCAGACCTCGGCCCGTACGGTGGTGGTCTTCGAGGGCATCAACGATGTGCGCTGGGGCGCCTCGGCGGTCGAAGTCATCGAGGGGCTGAAAGCCATCGCGCAGCGGGCGCACGCGCGCGGGCTACGGGTCGTCGCGGCGACCATCGGGCCCTGCGAGGGCTACCCCGACTGCCTGCCGGAGGTCGAGGCCCGGCGCGCCGCCGTCAACGCCTTCGTACGGGACAACAAGGGGACCTTCGATGCCGTGCTGGACTTCGACGCGGTGATCCGGGACCCGCAGCGGCCGTCGCGGATGCTGCCCGTCTACGACAGCGGCGACCATCTGCACCCCGGGGATGCGGGGCTGCGGGCGCTCGCCGAGTCGGTCGATCTGCGGGCTCTGGTCGCCGGTTAGCCGGCGGCCCTCGGGAGGTCCAGGTCGATCACGACCGGCGCGTGGTCGGACGCGCCCTTGCCCTTGCGCTCCTCGCGGTCCACATAGCTGTCCTTGACCGCACCGGCGAACGCCTTGTTGCCGTAGACCAGGTCGATCCGCATGCCCCGGTTCTTGGGGAAGCAGAGCTGCCGGTAGTCCCAGTACGTGAACGGGTGGTCGTACTTCAGCGGGCGCGGCACGATGTCGCTCAGCCCCAGCTCACCGAGCGCGGCCAGCGCGGCCCGCTCGGCCGGGGTCACATGGGTCAGGCCCTCGAAGGCGGACCGGTCCCATACGTCCTCGTCGGTCGGCGCCACGTTGAAGTCGCCGAGCACCGCGAAGGGGCGCTCCCCTGCCGCGTCCCCGGCCACCGCGGCGCCCAGGGCCTCGAGCCAGCGCAGCTTGTACGCGTAGTGCTCGTGGTCGACCTCGCGGCCGTTGGGCACATACACCGACCAGACGCGGACGCCGTCACAGGTCGCGGAGATCGCACGCGGTTCCTGCCCGCCGTCGAAGTCCGGCCCGCCGGGCAAACCGACGACCACGTCCTGCAGGCCGACCTTGGACAGCAGCGCCACGCCGTTCCACCGCCCGTCGGCGTTGACCGCGGCCTCGTAGCCCAGCTCCCGCACCTCGTCGCGCGGGAACTGCTCCTCGGTGCACTTGGTCTCCTGGACGCACAGCACATCGGGGCTGCTGCTCTCCAGCCAGGCCAGCAGCCGGGGGAGCCGGGCGGTGATCGAATTGACGTTCCAGGTCGCGATGCGCATGGATCGAATGTACCGGGCGGCTGTGACAGCCAGGTCCCACAGCCGGATGCGCAGCGCCCGCCCGGCCCCGTACCCCGCTCCGCACGCTCAGAGCGTCACCGTCTCCCCCGGGGCCAGACGGGAGTGCTCCGCACCGCCGACACCCGGGCCGTCCGGGCCCAGCATCCGGTCGTAGATGGGCCGCGCGATATCGGTCAGCAGTCCGTCGTGCACATCGATGGCCCGCCGGGGCTGGACCTCGCGCACATAGTCGATGATTTCGCCGACCTTGTTCCACGGCGCGTGCACCGGCAGCATCAGGGTGTCCACCGGGCGGTCCGGGACGGTCAGGGCGTCTCCGGGGTGGAACAGCGCGCCGTCCAGTACGTAGCCGACGTTCGTGATCCGCGGGATGTCGGGGTGGATCACGGCGTGCAGCTCGCCGTGCACCTCCACCTCGAAGCCGGCCGCGGTGAAGGTGTCGCCGTGCCCGACGGTGTGCACACGGCCCGGGAAGGCCGCGGAGATCTGGTCGGCGACGCTCCGCAGCGTCCAGATCTCGGCAGCAGGGCCGGCCTCCAGCGCGGCCCGCAGCCGGTCCTCGTTGAAGTGGTCGAAGTGCTCGTGCGTGACCAGGACGGCCTCCGCCCCGACCGCCGCATCCTCCTCGCTGAAGGTCCCCGGATCGATGACGAGCACCCGCCCGTCCTTCTCCAGCCGAATGCAGGCGTGGCCCTTCTTGGTGAGCTTCATGGGCAGGTCCTCCCGTGCGTCGATCTTGAGGGCTGATCTTGACGGGACCATCCTGCTACTCCTGCGGCGTCGTCTCCTGCCGAATGACCTCCTGGGCGACCTTGAACGCCGAATTCGCGGCCGGCACGCCGCAGTAGACGGCGGTCTGCAGCAGCACCTCTTTGATCTCGGCGGGCGTGAGGCCATTGCGCAGGGCGGCGCGGAGGTGGAACGCGAGCTCGTCCAGGTGGCCGCCCGCCACGAGCGCCGTGAGAGTGACGACGCTGCGGGTGCGCCGGTCGATGCCCGGCCGCGTCCACACCTCGCCCCAGGCGTAGCGGGTGATGAACTCCTGGAAGTCTCCGGTGAACTCGTCGGCGGCCGCCGTGGCCCGGTCGACATGTGCGTCGCCGAGAACCTCGCGCCGTACCTTCGAGCCCGCGTCGTACGGGTCCGGCCGGCCGGCCGGGACCTCCGGGGGCGCCTCGGCCGGGGTGATCTCGGCGATCGGCCCGGCCGGGGTGACCGAGGTGGTGGGAGGCGACTGCGGCGGGGCGGGCGTGAGCACCGGCTTCGGGTTGGGGGCCGAGATGGCCGCCATGCCCGAGAGGGTGTCCCCCCGCCAGGTGGCGGTGAAGTGACGGACCAGCAGATCGCTGACGGCGGCCGGCTGCTCGACGGGCGCCAGGTGTGAGGTGCCGGGAACGAGCGCGAGACGGGCGTCTCTTATACCGGCGACGACCACCCGTGCGTCGGCGGGCGTGGTGACCCGGTCCTCGGCGCCGGCGAGCACCAGCGTGGGCACGCCGATCCGCTCCAGATCGGTGCGGATGTCGAAGGAGGCGAGGGCCTCGCAGGCGGCGATGTAGCAGCCGGGGTCGGTGGTGCGCACCATCTGGACGGCCCAGTCCGCGATCGCCTGCTGGGCCGCCGCGAAGCCGGGTGTGAACCAGCGGTCGGTCACGGACCGGGCGATCGGTTCCAGCCCGTTCGTCCGCACGATGACGCCGCGCTGCCGGTACTCGTCCGGGGTGCCGAACCGGGGCGAGACGGAGATCAGAGCCAGCGCGGCCAGGCGGTGCGGGTGCCGCAGGGCCAGGTCGGCGCCGACCGCGCCGCCGGTGCCGCAACCGGCGTAGCCGAAGCGCTCGATGCCCAGCTCATCGAGGGTGGCGAGAAGACGGTCACCGAGCTCGGCCATGGAAGCGGCGGCGTGGGCGGGCGCGCCTCCGTGGCCTGGCAGGTCGTAGCGCACGACACGCCAGTGGCGGGTCAGCTCCGGAATCTGCCGGTCCCACATGTGCCAGGTGGTGCCCAGCGTGGGGCCGAGGACGAGTGCGGGAGCATCCTGCGGGCCGTCGATCCGGTACTGAAGGGTCTTCGTCTCGCTCACTCGCGCCACGGTATCCGCAAGGCTGCCGGCGGGGCCGGTCAGGGGGTCACGGTCGAGACGACGTACACCTTGGGGTGCTCGTGGTTGCTGAGGTCGACGGTGATGTCCTGCTTCGGCAGGGGATCGCGCTGGGTGTGGACCATGCCGGCCCAGTCGGAACCGCCGGAGGCGTCGGCGGCGAAGTCCCACCCGACGGTCCTGGCCTCCTTCGCGCTGATGGTGATACGGCCGTCCCGCAGGGCGGACCGGCTGGTTCCGGCCCGGTGCAGGAAGCGGTTCAGACCCTCCTGGGACGTGATGAACTGCACGTACAGCTTGCTGACCCGCCAGGAGTTGGTCTCGTAGAACGCGACATCAGCGGAGTACGGCGGGATCGGTACGTCGTAGATGCGGCGGGTCACCCTGGGGGGCCAGCCGTCCGTGAGGCCCTTCGCCGCGGCCCGGCCCTCCTTGTCCCGGCCGCTGTCCCGGCTCTGTTCGGCGGAGATCACCAGATAGCCCGCCGGGATGCCGATGAGCAGTATCACGATGAGCAGGGTCAGCCAGCGGCGGCCGAGGCTCGGGCCTTCGGGGTACGGGCTGCCGCCGCCGACCGGGCCGCCGGGCGGCGGGGGCTGCCGCGGTACGGCGGGGGTGTCGGCGCGGTCGAACCCGGTGCGGTCGAGGCTCTCGGCGGTCTCAAGGCGCTCGGGTCGCTCGAGGCGTTCGGTGGACGTCATCGTCGGCTCCCACGGGTGGCCTGGGCATAACGCTCGTAGCGCTCGACGCGGCGCCGGTTGGCGCGGCGGAAGCGGCGGGCTACGAGCCGGGCGAGGTCGGCGGCGCCGACGAGGCCAGCTTCGTTGCCGAGCTGGGCCTGGGTGATATGGGCTTCCGGGCGGTAGCCGCGGCCGGTGAGGTGGCGGCGGAAGGCGTCCCGGGCGGGCCCGATGAGCAGGTCGTCGGCAGCGCTGACGCCGCCGCCGATGACAAAGCACGATGGGTCGAGGGCGGCGGCGAGGTTCGCCAGTCCCACGCCGAGCCACTGCCCGATGTCCTGGAGCAGCTCGACGCACATCGCGTCGCCCTCGCGGGCCAGTTCGGTGATCAGCGGACCGGTGATGTCGGAAATGTTGCCCTTGACGCGGTCGATGATGTTGTACGCGACCGGCGAGTCGGCGGCGGCCAGCTCGCGGGCCTCGCGGACCAGAGCGTTGCCGGAGCTGTACTGCTCCCAGCAGCCGCGGTTGCCGCACGGGCAGCGGTGGCCTCCGGGGACCACCTGCATATGGCCGAACTCGCCGGCGACACCGTAGCGGCCCCGCTTGAGCTGCCCGTCTTCGAGAATGGCGCCGCCGATGCCGGTGCCGAGCGTGATCATGACGAGATGGTCCTCGCCGCGGCCGGCGCCGAAGCGCCACTCGGCCCAGGCGGCGGTGTTGGCGTCGTTGTCGACCATGACCGGGACGGCGAGGCGGGCGGCGAGCGCGTCGCGCAGGGGTTCGTCGCGCCAGGAGAGGTGCGGGGCGAACAGCACCCGGGAGCGGTCGGCGTCGACCCAGCCGGCGGCGCCGATGCCGACAGCGTGCACATCGTGGCGGTCGGAGAGGTCGAGGACCAGCTCGACGATGGTGTCCTCGACGACCTTGGGGCTCTTGGACTTGTCCGGGGTCTCGGTCTTGATCTTCTCGAGGATGTTGCCGTCGGCGTCGACGACACCGGCCGCGACCTTGGTACCACCGATGTCGATGCCGACGGTGGGGACGCGGGGGGCGGTGAGGTGGGAGCGGCGCTCGCGGGTGCCGACAGTGCGGAGCATGGTGGCTCGGGCCGAGCCACGGTAGGCGCGCTCCCGGTAGCTGCTGCCGCTGCTCATGGCGTGACCTCCTCGCGTACGGGCCGGGCGGCGCGTGCGGGCCGGGCAGCGCGTACGGGCCGGGCGGCGCGTGCGGGCCGGGCGGCGCTGGCCGCGTGCGCGGCGTGGGCCCTTGCCGCGTGCGCGGCCTGGGGGGTGCGTGCGCGGGGCCTGCGGTCGCTGCCGGTGCGTGCTCGCAAGAGTTGTCTCGTCCCGGAGGTCTCAGGAGGCCGGGGGCGGGCCTCGGATCATCTCACTCGTGGTGATTCTGCCTCACGGGCAGAGGGCGACGCACAGCGGTGATGACCGGGTCGGGGCCCGGGGCACCCGGGAGGGGCCTGGACTGCGCATTCTCGGGCCTGGCGGCCCTGACTACGCTCTTGCGTCCAGGAACCCCTGCCTACGACCCCGGGCCCCTCGCGTCCGCCGGCGGCTGCCGGTCGACTCCGGGAAGATCCGTATGTCTCGTCGGCCGCTGTCTGAAGGCGGGCCGCAGCGGTGAGGCGGTCATCGCGCCTCGTCCGCAGCTGCCTTGAGGTGGGCCGGGACGGGGGCGCGTTCGAGCTCGTGGCTCAGCTGGTCGAGTTCCGATCCGCCCGCCATCTGGCGAGTGAGTTCCTCCAGTGCGATGTTCTCCCTGGTGTAGCTGCCGGACATCGCTCCGCGCTTCAGCAGCACGAACCGGTCACCGACCAGATACGCGTGGTGCGGATTGTGCGTGATCAACACTACTCCGAGACCTGCGTCACGGGCGGCGGCGACGTACTTCAGTACGACACCTGACTGCTTCACGCCGAGTGCCGCGGTCGGCTCGTCCAGGACGAGCACCTTCGCGCCGAAGTAGACGGCCCGCGCGATGGCCACGCACTGCCGCTCGCCTCCGGAGAGCGTCCCGATCGGCTGGTCGACGTCGCGCAGGTCGATCCCCATCCGGAGCAGCTCCGACCTGGTGGTTTCGCGCATCATCTCGACATCGAGACGCCTGAACGGGCCCCGGCCCCTCGTCGGCTCCGAGCCGAGGAAGAAATTCCGCCACACCGGCATGAGAGGCACCACGGCGAGGTCCTGGTAGACCGTGGCGATACCGCGGTCGAGGGCCTCGCGGGGAGAGGTCAGCCGGGTCTCTTCGCCGCCTATGGCGAAGGTTCCCGCATCGTGCTGGTGCAGCCCGGCGATGATCTTGATCAGGGTGGACTTGCCGGCGCCGTTGTCCCCCAGCACACAGGTGATCTCTCCGGCGTGCACCTCGAGACTCACCCCTTGCAGGGCCTTGATGTTGCCGTAGAACTTGCTCACATCCGTGAGCTTCACCAGGGCTGTCACTTGCTCGCCTCCGCCCGCTTGCGGACCCATGCGTTGAGCAGGGTGGCCAGGAGGAGCATGGCTCCGAGGAAGTACTTGAACCAGTCGGGATTCCACTGGGCGTAGACGATTCCCTTGCTGGTCATGCCGAAGATGAAGGCACCGACCGCCGAGCCCACGGCCGAGCCGTAACCGCCGGTCATCAGACAGCCGCCGATGACGGCCGCGATGATGTAGAGGAACTCGTTGCCGACGCCCTCGCCGGACTGCACGACGTCGTACGAGAACAGCAGGTGCTGGCCCGAGATCCAGGCGCAGAACGCGACGGCCATATAGAGGCCGATCTTGGTGCGGTTGACCGGGACGCCGACCGCGCGGGCGGCCTGCGCGCCGCCGCCCACCGCGAAGATCCAGTTGCCGACGCGGGTGCGCAGCAGGATCCAGGTGGCCAGGGCGACCAGGGCGGCCCACCACAGGATGGTGACCTGCAGGTCGACCCCGCCGAGGGCGAGGTGCGAGGCGAACAGGGCGTGGGCGGAGGTGAAGCCCTCCATGTCGCCGATCGATTTGGTGGAGACCGTGCCGCTGATCAGCTTGGTGAAACCCAGGTTGAGGCCGGTCAGCATCAGGAAGGTGCCGAGGGTGATGATGAAGCTCGGCAGCTTGGTGCGCACCAGCATGACGCCGTTGAAGAAGCCGACGGCCAGGGTGACCAGGAGTGATACGCCGACGCCGACCCAGACGTTCGCCGTCATCTGGTAGCTGAACATCGACGAGCCCAGGGCGGACGAGGTGACCATCACGCCCGTCGACAGGTCGAACTCGCCGCCGATCATGAGCAGCGCGACCGGTACCGCCATGATCCCGATCGTCGAGGAGGCGTACAGGACGGTGCTCAGGCTGGACGCCTGGAGGAAGTTGTCGGCGGCGATCGCGAAGAAGACGAAGACGGCGGCTGCGCCGACCACCGCGCCCAGCTCGGGTCGGCCCATGAGGCGGCGCACCAGCGAGCGGTGCACGAGCCGTTCGTCCATGGGGGGATGTGTGGTGACGAGGCCTGTCATCGGGTCCCTCGCTTCGTGTAGTCCTCCAGGGCGGCCGCGTCCTTCTTGGTGATGATCTGCGGACCGGTGAGCACCGGCCGGCCGCCGCCCAGGGTGTCGGCGTTGTACTTGTGGAGCCAGAGCTGGTCGACGGCCTCGTATCCCTGCAGGTAGGGCTGCTGGTCGACGGCGAAGCCGAGGTCGCCGTCCCTCAGGGACCGGGCCACCTTGGTGTTGAGGTCAAAGGTGTCGATCTCGGCCTTGCTGTTCGCCTGTTCCTTGGCCTTGGCGGCGGTGGCGGCGAAGGGCGCGCCGAGCGTGACGACGGCGTCGATGCCCTTGTCGGATTGCAGCTTCGCCTCGATCGCGGACTGCACCTCGGGCATGTTGGTGCCCTCGACATAGAGGTTCTTCAGCTCGCCGTGGAAGGTCTTCCGGGCACCGTCGCAGCGCTGCTCATG
Organism: Streptomyces sp. HSS9-12; assembly: GCF_054963655.1. NCBI lineage: Bacteria > Bacillati > Actinomycetota > Actinomycetes > Kitasatosporales > Streptomycetaceae > Streptomyces > Streptomyces sp. HSS9-12. Next base: position 69,872 of record NZ_JBUEGC010000016.1, read on the forward strand.
GCCGACGTTGCCCTGCTCGTGCAGCACGCAGAGGGCGTGACGGCGGCCGCGCTTGTTCAGCTCCTCACCGACCGCCTCACCGGCGATGGTCTCGTCCTGGCCGATGTGGGTGAGCGCGCCGACCTTCTTGGACTCCTCCGAGCCCGAGTTGACGGTGACCACGGGTATGCCGGCCTTGACGGCCTTGGCGACGACAGCCTTCATGGCGTCCGGCTTGGCCAGGGTGACGATCAGGCCGTCGACCTTCTGGTCGATCGCGGTCTGCACGAGCTGTGCCTGCTGCTGGGCCTCGTCGTGGTGCGAGTAGAGGAATCTGACGTTGTCCTTGACGGCGGCCTGCTTGGCACCGCTCTGCACGATGTCCCAGAAGGTGTCCCCGTCACCGGAGTGGGTGACCATCGCGAAGGTCCAGCGCGGGGTCGTCACCGCGGCATGGCCCTGGGCGGCCTGCTCGGCCCGCTCCTCCGCCCGCTTGCCGCCCGTACTGCTGCACCCCGTCAGGGTCGCGCCGAGCACCGCCGCCAGAACGGCGCCCGTCGCACGTACTCCTGTCCGAACCCTTGCCACGAAGACGTGCCTTTCCAGCTGCTGTTCTTTCCGGTGCGGCCGGGTCACCCCGGCCGCCCAAGTATCCGTTACGGCGGTTTTCGGGAAATTCACGGGTGCCGCGCGCGGTGTACTTCTCCAGCCGCGGAACGTCCTTCTCCGTGACGACGGCGGGTCCGGTGAGGACGGGCTTGCCGCCACCGAGGACGTTGGCGTTGGTCTTGTAGAGCCACAGCTCGTCGACGGCGAGATAGCCCTGCAGATAGGGCTGCTGGTCGACGGCGAAGCCGATCTCCTTGGCGCCCAGGGACTTCACGACCTGGGCGTTGAGATCGAAGGTGTCGATCTCGGCCTTGCTGCCGGACGTCTTCTTCGCCTTGACCGAGGCGGCGGCGAACGGCGCGCCGAGGGTGACGATGGTGTCGATGTCCTTGTCCGACTGGAGCTTCGCCTCGATCGAGGACTGGGTGGCGGGCATGTTCGTACCCTCGACGTTGAGGTTCTGTACGGAGCCCCTGAAGGTCTTCTTCACGCCCGCGCAGCGGTCCTCGAGGGAGACGTTGCCCTGCTCGTGAATGACGCAGAGCGCCTTCTTCCGGCCGCGCTTGTTCAGCTCCTCGCCCACCGCCTCACCCGCGATGGTCTCGTCCTGGCCGATGTGCGAGAGCGCGCCGACCGCTGTCGAGAACCGGCCGCCGGAGTTGATCGTGACCACGGGTATGCCGGCCTTGACGGCCTTGGCGACGGCGGCCTTCATCGCGTCGGGCTTGGCCAGGGTGACGATCAGACCGTCTACCTTCTGGTCGATCGCGGTCTGCACCAACTGGGCCTGCTGGTCGCCCTCCTTGTTGGCCGAGTAGAGGAACTCCACGTTGTCCTTGGCGGCCGCCTGCTTGGCACCGCTCTGCACGATGTCCCAGAAGGTGTCGCCCTCCCCGGAGTGGGTCACCATCGCGATCTTCAGGCGCGGGGTGTTCACGGCCTTCGCGGCGCTCGTGCCGCCGGCCTTGTCCTCGGCTCCCTTGCCGCCGGAGCTGCTGCACCCGGTGACTGTGAGTGCGATCGTCGCCGCGAGTGCGGCTGCTGTCCGGGTCGTACGCGCTGCGCGTCTGCACGCCATCGTGGGGTCCGCCTTCCCTGCCGGGGCCGCCTCGGTGCGGCTGCAGGGAGTTCTAACGGCGTGCGGCACACCCCGTCAATACTTTGTCCGAACATTCTTACTCGGATGGGCCCGATTCAGCCGCGGACGAGCAGCTGGAACTCAAAGGCGTACCGCGAAGCGCGATAGGTGTGCGAGCCGAACTCGACGGCCCGGCCGGTGTCATCGAAGGTCGTGCGCTGCATCGTCAGCAGCGGAGCGCCTTCCGGCTCGCCGAGCTGCTTGCCCTCCTCGGCATCGGCCGCCTTGGCTCCGACCGTTTGCCGGGCGCTGTGCAGGGTGATGCCGGCCTCGCGCATGAGCCGGTAGAGGCCGGTGGCCTCCAGGCGCTCGGTGTTCAGCTCCAGCAGACCGAGGGGCAGATGGTTGCGCAGATGGGCCATGGGCTCGCCGTGCGCGAGCCGCAGCCGTTCGATCAGAACGACATCGGATCCCTCGGCGACGCCGAGCGCGGCGGCGACCTCCGCGGTGGCCGGCTCGACGGTGTTGCGCAGTACGCGGGTCGCGGGTCGCTGGCCCGCGGCTTCAAGGTCGTCGTAGAGGCTGCTCAGCTCCAGCGGGCGCTTGACCTGGCTGTGGACGACCTGGGTGCCGACACCTCGGCGGCGTACGAGCAGACCCTTGTCGACCAGCGACTGTATCGCCTGCCGGACGGTGGGGCGGGACAGCCCGAGCCGCCCCGCCAGCTCGATCTCGTTGCCGAGCAGGCTGCCCGGGGCGAGCTTGCCCTGCTCGATCGCCGCTTCGAGCTGCTGGGACAGCTGGAAGTACAGCGGGACCGGGCTGTTGCGGTCCACGCTGAGCTGGAGTGCGCCCGTCGCGTCTGCTTCGTGCTTCGCCACGGTCGTGAGCGTAGCCGTCAGGGCAGATGACGGGAAGTTGTAAGACTGATTGTCCGGACATATCCGGGCCGGGTGCGGTGACCTGCACCGCTCCTCCTGACGCCTGGGGTACGTTCGGGGACATGACAGCGCTGACCTACGGCCATGTGAAGTCCGCCCGGGACCGTATCGCCGGACGGACCCGGCCTGTCACCCTCGCACCGACGGACACCTTCCGTGACGCCGAGTTGTGGCTGGCGCTCGAGTTCATGCAGCACACCGGGTCCTTCAAGGCCCGCGGCGCGGCGAACTTCACCGCCGCGCACGTCGAGGCTGGCACCATGCCGGAGGCCGGTGTCGTCATCGCCTCCGGTGGGAACGCCGGGCTCGCCTGCGCATGGGCCGCCGCGCAGCACGGCGTGCCGGCGACGGTGTTCCTGCCGGAGACGGCGCCTGCCGTGAAGGCCGACAGGCTGCGCGCGCTCGGCGCGGACGTACGGCAGGTCGGCGCCGAGTACGCCGAGGCCCTCGACGCCTCCCGTCAGTACGCGGCCGCCTCGGGCGCGCTGGAGTCGCACGCCTACGACCACCCGCTGATCGCCGCGGGCGCGGGCACCCTGCTCACCGAGATCCACGACCGTCTGCCCGGGGTGGACACCGTGGTCGTGGCAGTCGGAGGCGGCGGGCTGTTCTCCGGGATCGCCGCGGCCGCCGACCACCACGGCGTACGGGTCGTCGCCGTCGAGCCGGAGCGCTGCCGGGCGCTGAACGCCGCGCTGGAGGCCGGGCGGGTGGTGGACGTGCCGGTGGAGTCCGTCGCGGCCGACTCCCTCGGAGCCCGTCGGGTGTCCGAGACCGCGTTGCGCTGGGCGCAGCGCGCCGATGTGCGCTCCGTCCTGGTTTCGGACCAAGCGATCGTCTCGGCTCGGCAGGCATTGTGGGACGAGAGCAGACTCGCGGTCGAGCACGCGGCCGCCACCGCACTGGCGGCGCTGCGGTCCGGGGCGTACGTCCCGGCGCCGGGCGAGAGGATCTGCGTCATCCTGTGCGGCGCGAATACGGATCCCTCGGACCTGGTCCGGCGATAGGCGCGCCTGCGGCGGGCTCCGCATGCCCCCACGAGGCGCCCCAGCGGTGGCTGGCGGCGGATCCTCGCCCTGTGGACGGACTCCTCGCCCGCCTTCTTCCGGGGCACCTCTCAGCTGCTGCTGGGAGCTGCCCCTGCGGCCGCCGAATCCTGGCGCTCAGCCTCTTGGGCACGGGGTCTGGGGCGGAGCCCCAGTATCGGGAAGGGCGGGGTAGGGGCGGTCAGCGGAAGCGGATCGGCAGGCGCTGCGGCCCGCGAATCAGCATGCCCGTGCGCCAGGTGATCGCCGCCGGATGGATGTCGAGCGCCAGATCCGGACAGCGCTCCAGCAGCGTACGGACCGCCACCCGCGCCTCCAGACGGGCGAGCGGCGCGCCCAGGCAGTAGTGGATTCCATGGCCGAAGCTCAGATGGCCCCGCGCGTCCCTGCGGATGTCGAAGCGGTCGGCGTCCGGGAAGCGCTCCGGGTCACGGTTCCCGTCGGCGATCGCGACCAGGACGAGTTCACCCCCACCGGGAACCGTGGTGCCGCCGATGTCCATGGGCTCGGTGGTGAACCGGTACGTCGGCGTCTCAACCGGCCCGTCGTAGCGCAGCATCTCCTCCACCGCGTTCTCCATGAGCGAGAAGTCGGCGCGAAGCGCGGCCAGTTGATCCGGGTGGTTGAGCAGGGCGAGGACTCCGTTGGAGATGAGGTTGACGGTGGTCTCGTGCCCGGCGACGAGCAGCAGCCACACCGTGCCCATCAACTCGTTGACGGAAAGCTGGTCCCCGTCCTCGTCGGTGGTACGGATCAGCGCGCTGACCAGATCGTCCCCCGGGTCCTTCCGCTTCTCCTCGATCAGCCAGGCGATGTAGCCGGCGGCCGCCTCCGACGCTGACCTCCGTACCTCCACGTCGGGGTCTGACGTCACGTCATTGGTCCAGGTACGGAAGGACTGCCGGTCCAGGAACGGCACCCCCAGCAGTTCACAGATCACTGAGATCGGCAACGGGAAGGACAGGGCCTCCACGAGATCAGCGCGGCCGTCCGCACGGGCGAGCATGGCGTCCAGCAGCTCGTCGGTGATCTGCTGTACCCGCGGCTCCAGCGCCTCGATCCGGCGCGGGGTGAACTCCTTCGAGACCAGCTTGCGCAGCCGGGTGTGGTGCGGCGGGTCCGAGCTCAGCATGTGCGTACCCGACGCGACGCTGGACAGCCCCAGCGCGGCGGAAGCGTTCTTCCAGCTCTTCGACAGCCGCGGATCGGCGAGCGCGGCACGCCCCGCCTCATGGCCGACGATGAGCCAGGCGTCGGCGCCCTCCGGCATACGTACCCGGTGCACTGGTCCGCGTGCGCGAAGTTCGGCGTAGACGGAATAGGGGTCCCGGGTGAAGTCCTCCCCGAGACCGGCGAGGTCGATCAGCGCGTCTGTGCTCATGGTTCCCCCATGGTGGTGAGAAATGAGCACACACTAACCGGCGACGCGGCGCCCTGAGGGGCCCCGATTCAGCCGATTTCGGGCGACAATCGGCCTGTACGCGGTACATGTTGGCGCCCCGGCGGGGACCCGCGTTCAGCCGAAGCCGAAGCCGTCCACCTCCGCAAGCCGGGCGAGCAGATCGGCCGCGCGCTTGGCCACAGCGTCCCGGTCGCCCTCCGAGAGCTCCGAACCCATACCGCACGCGACCGCGCCCGCGGCGATCCACTCCGGGGCGTTCTCGACGGTCACACCGCCGGCGGGCAGCAGCGGCGCCTGGGGCAGCGCCGCGCGTACGTCCTTGATCCAGCCGGGCCGATACGCCGAGGCCGGGAAGAGCGTGAGTGCGTCCGCGCCCAGTTCCATGGCCTGCACCATCTCGGACGGGGTGGCCACGCCGGGGAAGACGGGGATCCCGTAGCGGTGGCCGGTGCGGATGACGTCGGCGTCGAGCGCGGGCGAGATCAGGAAGCGGGCGCCCGCGTCGATCGCCATCCGGGCTGACGAGGCGTCCAGAACGGTGCCCGCACCGATCAGGGCCTCCTCGCCGACCTCGCGGGTGAGCGTGGTGATGACCTCCAGCGCGAACGGGGTGGTCAGGGAGATCTCCAGGCTGGTGATCCCGGCGGAGACGAGGGTGTCGGCCGCGGCGGCCGCCTGGTCGTAGCTCTCGGTGCGGATGATGGCGAAGACCCGCTGCGCCAGCGCGGCACGGGTGATCTCCCAGCGGTACACGGCAGTCGGCTGCCCTTTCGTGTGTGCGAAGACGCGGACACGGCCGATCCGGCCGACCGGGCCAGGGCTGTCACACGGGTCGTGGCGTCGGTTGCGGTCGGCGACAGCATGGGCGCGATGCCGGATATGGGTAACGTCCCGGAGCCGCGCCCGTTTGCCACTGTTGCCTCCGCTGCCCGCCCGTACGTCACTTCTGCCGGAACCGTACCGGGCACCACTGACATCGGCCCCTCCGGGGGCCCGATCGGCGCGCCCCCGGGGAGCTGGGTTCAGCAGTTGGCGTCGATGAGGTCGAACGAGGCGTAGTGGTCCGCGGTGTAGTAGTCCTCCTGAGGGGCCTCGCCGGTGATGATGCGGCGGGCGCCGCGGTCCGGCGATCCGGGCGTCTTGACCGTGTACTCGTGGTAGTAGCCGCTCTGCTGGGCCGGCAGTTGGCCTTCGCGGTTCTGGAAGACGGTGCCGTCCTGGGGGTACGGGTACGGGCCGCCGGCCTCGATCAGGTTGAGGGTGTCGTGAGCCTCGGACGGCAGGGCGGAGTAGCAGATGTCCCCGACCTGCGCCGCGGACGGCGCCGCGGCGTGCGTGACCGGAGAGGCCGTGGACTGCGAGGCGGAGGCGAGGGCGGGTCCGCCGACCAGGAGAGAGGAGACCAGGGCGCAGAGGGCGCCGGTCCTGACGATCCGTGGGGGGAATTTCATGCCATGAGCATGACGCCGACGACTGACTGGCTGTCAACGCCAAACGGCCTTTGCTTGCTGGGAGTTCACACGATCTTTTCCGGCGAACCGCGTGGCCCGCCGGAAAAGCTGATAGCCGCGTCAGCTTGCTGTGGCGTTGCGGCGCCTGAGGACGGCGATCGAGCCGAGGGCGATGACCGCCAGCAGGATGATGTAGCCGGAGACCGACATCGAGGTGCCGGTGGACTCCAGCAGCAGCACCATCACAAACGGCGCGAGTCCGCCGCCGAGAACCGCGCTGATCTGGTAGCCCAGTGAGGCCCCGGTGTAGCGCATCTCGGCCGTGAACAGCTCGGCGAACAGCGCCGCCTGCGGGCCGTACATGATGGACAGGAACAGGCTGCCGACGAGCGTCGCGACGGTCAGCCCGGTGAGCGAACGGGTGTCGATGAGCAGGAACAGCGGCACCGCCCACAGGAGCAGTCCGACCGCACCCACCGTGTAGATCTTCAGCCGGCCGAACTTGTCGGAGAGCGCCGCCGCGGCCGGGATCGTCAGCAGCTGGAAGGTGCTGACCAGCAGCGAGATGGTGAGGACGGACCCGCGGTCCATGCCCAGACTGCGGGTGGTGTAGTCCAGCACACCGGTGATGAGGATGTAGAAGGTCGCGGTGTTGACGGCGAACGAGCCGCCCGCGAGCAGCACCGTCCCCAGGTGGTTGCGGAGGATCTCGCGCAGCGGTGACCTTTCACCGTCCTCGGCCTTCTCCTGCGCGGCGAGTCGACGTTCGGCCTCCCGGAACTCGGGGGTCTCCTCGACCCTGGTGTGGATGTACCAGGCGAGGATCAGCACCAACAGACCGATGAGGAACGGCAACCGCCAACCCCAGGAGGCGAAGGCCGCGCCCGGGGCGACGCCCGCGGCGAGGAGAAAGGCACAGTTGGCGGTGACGACCCCGATGGGGACGCCGAGCTGGACCAGACTGCCGTACAGCCCGCGCTTGCCCGGCGGGGCGTACTCGGTGGCCATGAGCATCGCGCCGCCCCACTGGGCACCGACGGCGACGCCCTGCAGGACGCGGAGCAGCACGAGCAGCACGGGCGCGATGATGCCGATGCTGTCGTAGGACGGCAGGACGCCGATGGCGGTGGTGGCCAGACCCATGATGGTCAGGGCGAGCACGAGCATCGGCTTGCGGCCGCGCTTGTCACCGAGGTGACCTGCGATGACGCCACCGACGGGCCGGGCGAGGAAGCCGACGGCGAAGGTGGCGAAGGCAGCGAGCACGCCGGCGACGGGGCTGGCGGAGGGGAAGTACTGGTGGCCGAGGACCAGGGCGGCCGCGATGCCGAAGATGAAGTAGTCGTACCACTCGACGGCAGCGGCCAGTGCCGCGGCGCCGGCGGTGCGGCGACGGCGCGAGACCTCGGCGGAATCAGGGGCAGGGCTCTCGGCGGAGTCTGGTGCGGGGGCGCTCGCAGCGGAAGATGTATCCATGGTGCCGCCCTTCGAAGGAGGGTGGGGACGGGATGGGGATGTCGGCGCCGACGAGCGAAAACGGAATCCCGGGGCTGAGCGCGAGTGAACGTACCGACCGGGTGGTATGGCGTCAACCGCATGAACAGCATCGATTCGTACCGGCCAGTAGGTATGAAGGGGCGCGCGCCGCGTACTGTCGGTGTCGAGGCGACCCGGTGCGGCGCAGTGCTGCGAGCCGCCGGTTCTTGTACACAGCGGTCCGGCCGGTGCGCTCCTCGCACACCGGCCGGCTTCGGAAAGGGCGTCAGGCACAGCCCGAACACGCTGAGTTGGGTCAGCCGCCGAGCTCTTGGTGCCGGGCCGCCAGCCGCTGAGCACCGGCCTCCGTCAGCGAGCCGAAGAGGCGCAGCCGCGAGACGCCACCATCGGGGAAGATGTCGATCCGGACGTGGGTGGCGGCAGGGGCCGCGTCCAGTACGAACCGGTGGTTGGTGTCGGGCTGCAGACGCGTGCGCGGAAGGATCTCCACCCATGCGTCGCAGGCATGGTCGGCCGGGTCGGCGCCGCCGGAGACGTCCAGGGCGTACAGCGCGGCCCAGCCCGCCGCGTTGCCCTTGAGGTAGGCGGTGTCGATCTCGACCGCGCGGATCTCGGACTGCCCGACGAGCGCGTAGCGGATCCAGTCGTGGCCCTTGTCGCGGCGGCGGCGGGTCTCCCAGCCGTCGTCCATCTTGCGGGAGCGGCCCGGCTGGATGGTGTTGGTCGCCGGCGAGTAGAAGCGGTCCGAGGCGTCCAGTACCTGGCCGCCGTTCTCCAGCGCGACCAGGTCGAAGGTGCCGAGGGCGGCGAGCCACACCGGGTCGGGGGCGACCTCGCCGTACACCCGCAGGCGCGCGATCCCGCCGTCGGGGTGCTGGTTGACGCGCAGGTGGGTGAAGCGCTGCTCGACGTCGACGGCGAAGCCGTTGGCCGCGTGGCCGCCGATCGGTGTACGGGGTACGAGCGTTGTCCACTTCACGTCGTCGGCGAGCAGGTCGTCGGGCGAGGCGGACGGGGCGGCGGAGGCGGCCTCGATGCTCACGGCCTGCGGGTGGTTGCCGCGGAAGTGGGCGGTGTCGACGACGATGCCGCGGATGACGCCGGGCGCACCGAGCCGTACCAGCGCCCAGTCGTGGTCGTCCTCGGCCGGGTGCGGCTGCTCGGCACTGATGCCACGGCGGCGCCGGGTCTCCCAACCGTCCATGATCTTGCCCTTGTGCCCGAAGTGCTCCGGGTCGAAGTGGGCGGGCTCGGGGATGAGCAGGTTCTCGCGCTGGGCGAAGAACTCGTCGTTGGCGGCGATGACGCCCGCACCCAGCCGGCGGTCGGCGAGATCCGCGAGGTGGGTGAAGGGGAAGTCGGCGGTGCGGTAGTCGGCGTACGGGTCGCCGCCGCCGTACGGGCCGGCATCGCCGGTGAAGCGCGGTATCTCCGCGGCCATGGTTATCGCTGCCTTTCCAGAAGGAGGCCGGTGGGCTCGGTGGTCGTGCCGTGGTCGGCGATCCGCTGCCCGCGCAGCCAGGTGGACCGTACGACGCCGTACAGCGTCTTGCCGGCGTAGGCGGTGACCTGGTTGCGGTGATGCAGCTCCGCGGGATCCACGGTGAAGGTCTCATCGGGTGCGAGCACGGTGAAGTCGGCGTCGCGGCCCGGCTCGATGGCGCCCTTCCGGCCCAGGCCGGCCAGCTCGGCGGGTGCGGTGGCCATCCAGCGGACGACGTCCTCGAGGGTGTGGCCGCGGCCCCGCGCCTCGGTCCAGATCGCGGGCAGGCCGAGCTGGAGGGAGGAGATGCCGCCCCAGGCCTGGGCGAAGTCGCCGGTGTCGAAGCGCTTGAGGTCGGCAGTGCAGGGCGAGTGGTCGGAGACGACGCAGTCGATCGTCCCGTCGGCCAGCCCCTCCCACAGCGCGTCCTGGTTGGCCGCCTCGCGGATCGGCGGACAGCACTTGAACTCGGTGGCGCCGTCGGGGACTTCCTCGGCGGTGAGGGTGAGGAAGTGCGGACAGGTCTCCACCGTCAGCCGCACGCCCTCACCCTTCGCCGCGGCGATGAGCGGCAGCGCGTCGCTGGAGGACAGGTGGAGGACGTGCACGCGCGCGTGCAGCTTCTTGGCGAGCGTGATGAGGCCGGAGATGGCCTCGTTCTCGGCCTCTCGGGGACGCGAGGCGAGGAAGTCGGCGTAGCGGGGGCCGCAGCGCTGCGGGGCGCTCTCCAGCCGCTGCGGATCCTCGGCGTGCACGATGATCAGCCCGTCGAAACTCGCGATCTCGCCCATGGCGCGCTCCAGTTCGCGCTGGTCGAGCTGCGGGAACTCATCGACACCGGAGGGCGACAGGAAGCATTTGAAGCCGAAGACTCCCGCCTCGTGCAGGGGGCGCAGGTCCTTGGTGTTGCCGGGGATGGCGCCGCCCCAGAACCCGACGTCGATGTGCGCCCTGCTGCGCGCGACCCCGCGCTTGATCTCGAGGTGCTCCACCGTGGTGGTGGGAGGAAGACTGTTGAGCGGCATGTCGACGAGCGTGGTGATGCCCCCGGCCGCGGCGGCCCTGGTCGCGGTCCAGAAGCCCTCCCACTCGGTACGGCCGGGATCGTTGACGTGCACGTGGGTGTCCACCAGGCCGGGGAGCACAACGTCGTCCCCGAAATCCTCGATCCGCGCACCGGCGGGCGGCTCGGCGTCGTACGGCAGCACGGCCGCGATCCTGCCGTCGGCCACGGCGACTGCTGCCGGGCGCGTCCCCTCGGGGGTGATGACGCGCGTCGAGCGCAGAACCAGCTCCACCTCGGACACCCGGGTCTCCCTCTTCTCGGCTTCTCACTGCGGCTGTGCTCGCGGCATCTGGTGTGTGGTGCCGAAGGAAGAACGGCTTCCACACAGCGAAATTTCAACGATCTGTTGAATGGGAGTCTTCACTCCGGCACCGCGTCCGTCAAGACCCCCTCGCCTCGGCCGAATCGGCCCTTGACACCGCCCCGACCTGCGGGAACCGCGGTACAGCCCTCGGCGGCCAGCCCCCGCGAGACGTTGTCGGGGGAGCCGACTTTCGCGGTTTGAGGGATTCCACGTATTGGAACGATGATTCCGGGAATCAGACCGTAGCTATCGCCACTAGCCAGGTCGGGGATACGGGCCTACGCCACGATCACGTGGGCAAACAAGCCGTGACCGGCGCGAACGCAGTGTCAGGGCCGATGTGGAGGTCGGCTGGGCCGGGTAGGCTGCCTACTTGCCGGTCGGCCGCGGCGCGCGCACTGACGCGGTGGTCGGCCCCATCTGCTGCCTCGAAAGGAACGCGACGTGCCGCCGTCCGACAGCACCTCCGCAACCGCCAAGCCCGCCAACGGCTCCGGCGGCGTGCAGTCCCTCGAGCGCGCCTTCGATCTGCTCGAGCGGATGGCCGACGCCGGGGGCGAGGTCGGGCTGAGCGAGCTGTCCAGCAGCAGCGGACTTCCGCTGCCCACCATCCACCGGCTGATGCGCACGCTGGTGGCCTGCGGCTATGTACGGCAGCAGCCCAACCGTCGCTACTCCCTCGGCCCGCGGCTGATCCGCCTCGGCGAGAGCGCGTCCCGCCTGCTCGGCACCTGGGCGCGCCCGTATCTGGCACGGCTGGTCGAGGAGACCGGCGAGACGGCGAACATGGCCCTGCTCGACGGCGATGAGGTGGTGTACGTCGCGCAGGTGCCCTCGCGCCACTCGATGCGGATGTTCACCGAAGTCGGCCGTCGGGTGCTGCCGCACTCCACGGGCGTCGGCAAGGCGCTGCTCGCCAACTCCCCGGCCGAGGAGGTCCGGGCGCTGCTGGCGCGTACGGGAATGCCGGCCGCGACGGAGAAGACGATCACGACGCCCGATGCCTTTCTGGAGGCGCTGGGGCAGGTCCGGGAAGCCGGCTACGCGGTGGACGACAACGAGCAGGAGATCGGCGTCCGCTGCCTGGCCGTCGCGGTGCCCGACGCGCCGACGCCCGCGGCCATCTCGATCTCGGGTCCGGCCGGCCGGGTGACGGAGGCGGCCACGGAGAAGATCGTGCCGTTGCTGCGGGAGGTCGCGGCCGGGCTGTCGTCCGCGCTGGCCGGCACCGGCGCGAATGCGACCTCGGCCTGACGGCCGAAGCGAAACGCAGCCTTCGCGGCTCGCACGTCGCCGTGCGTTGCACCCCCACCGCTAGGGTGCACATGCCAGGCCTGGACCGCCAGGCCCCGCAGGGTCCGGCGGTCCGCGCCAGTCTTTGCCACCCGGTGGTTGGGGAAAGTCCGCGCCGAAGGCGCGGGGACGCCAGCCCGGGGCCGGGGTCCCCATGCCATGTCAACACCCGGGTCCCCGGCAAGGGCCTGAGGCCGGTGCCGCACCGAGCCCGGAATACCGGGCCAGGGCCAAGGGGCCAAGGCCCGGTGCCACGTCTGCCCCGAGCGCTGAACCGGACCCCGCCCAGGATCGGTCAGCCGCCGGGGCGTGGGCGCGGGAGATCGCTGAACGCGTCGATCACCTGACGCATCTCGGTCAGCGCGGGCACCAGCGCGCTCACCGAGCCCAGCGCCCCGGCGACCAGCAGCAGGGAGCGGCGCAGCCGGGGCACCTCGGGCGCTCCGGCGCACACCATGGCGTCGAGGGCGGCCAGCTCGTCCTCGGCGACACCCCGGTCGGACAACTCGGCCGGGTGCCCGGCGAGTTCACGGCGCAGCCGGGAGACGGCCGCGCGCAACTCCGTCAGGCGCGGGTCGTCCACCCACGCCTCCTGGTCGATGCCGACCGCTCGCCTCTGCTCCACTGCTACGGCGCCCTCCGCCGCCGCGGTGCCCGCCGGCCTGCCGCGGTCCGTTCGATCGATGCGCGACGCACTCCTGCCCCTCTCGCAGCGCTCGCCTGCGTCCGGGCACTCAGACCCGTCCCTCTCGGCCGCCCTCAGCCTGGAGAGAAGAGACCCGTGCGTCCGTCGCGGGCAAGTTAACGCCACTCTCCGCACCTGGCGCCACACGGAGGGCGAAAATCAGCTCGACAGGGCGAGGAGCAACAGGGATGAACCGGACATCGGTGCCTGCCCAGCCCGCAACAGGGCCGACGCCGACACCCACTGGGGCCACGGGTGCGATATGCAGGGGCACATGACAGACTTCGCAGCCGCGCGGATGCCCAACGACCCCACAGGCCCGGTCGCCGGGCTGCTGCTCGCCGCGGGCGGCGGGCGGCGGCTGGGCGGCCGCCCCAAGGCACTGCTGGACTTCCGGGGCCGGCCGCTCGTCGAGCACGCGGCGGCCGTGCTCCGGGACGGCGGCTGCGGCCCGCTGCACGTGGTGCTGGGCGCGGCAGCAGACGACGTACGGGCCAGGGCCGAGCTGCCCGGCTGCGTCCTGGTGGACAACCCCGACTGGGCGGACGGCATGGGCTCGTCGCTGCGCGCGGGACTGGAGTCCCTGGCCGGCAGTGACGCGCGGGCGGCGGTGGTGACGTTGGTGGACCAGCCGGGGATCGGCGCGGACGCGGTGGCCCGACTGGTGGCGGCGTTCCGCTCGCCGACGAGCCTGGCGGCCGCCGCGTACGGGGGCCGGCGCGGCCATCCTGTGCTGTTCGGCAGCGCCCTCTGGCCGGAAATCGCGGCGAGTGCGGTCGGCGACCGGGGAGCGCGTACGTATCTCCAGGCACACGCGGACGAGATCACGCTGATCGACTGCTCGGACATCGCGGCACCCGACGACATCGACACCCCTGAGGACCTGAAGCTGCTGGGGAGTTGAGCCGTGCGCGGGCTCGGCAGGCAGGGGTGGCACTGAGAGCCATCTCGTCGCCCGATCGGGCGCAAAAACATTATCTCGACGTCAACACACCTTGTACTTCCACTATGAGGAAACTATTCTCCACTGTTCAGAAGCACCCTCTACCTCAGACCGCGCCCGCGACCGTATCCCGGAGCACTGCGGCACCCCGTGCCGCGTACCAGCGCGGCCGGACGGGCACCGCCCGCTGAAGGAGTGACAACCTTATGTCCGCACCAGCGCCTTCCTCGCTGGCCATCGTCGACGCCGAGCCTGTGGAGCGGCAGGGGGAGGTTCTGACCGACGCGGCCCTCGCGTTCGTGGCCGAGCTCCACCGCCGGTTCACCCCCCGCCGCGACGAGCTCCTCGCGCGCCGCAAGGAGCGCCGGGCGGAGATCGCCCGCACCTCGACCCTGGACTTCCTGCCGGAGACCGCGCACATCCGCGAGGGCGACTGGCAGGTCGCCCCGGCGCCCGCCGCCCTCGAGGACCGGCGGGTGGAGATCACCGGCCCCACGGACCGCAAGATGACCATCAACGCCCTCAACTCGGGCGCCAAGGTGTGGCTCGCCGACTTCGAGGACGCCTCCGCCCCCACCTGGGAAAACGTTGTCCTGGGCCAGCTCAACCTGATCGACGCCTATGAGCGGCGCATCGACTTCACCACCCCGCAGGGCAAGACCTACGCGCTGAAGCCCGCCGAGGAGCTCGCCACCGTCGTGATGCGGCCGCGCGGCTGGCACCTCGATGAGCGGCACCTGCGGCTGGACGGCCGAGCGGTGCCGGGCGCGCTCGTCGACTTCGGCCTCTACTTCTTCCACAACGCCCGGCGCCTGCTCGACCTCGGCAAGGGACCGTACTTCTACCTCCCCAAGACGGAGTCACACCTCGAAGCCCGGCTGTGGAACGACATCTTCGTCTTCGCGCAGGACTACGTGGGCATCCCGCAGGGCACCATCCGCGCCACCGTCCTGATCGAGACGATCACCGCCGCGTACGAGATGGAGGAGATCCTCTACGAGCTGCGCAACCACGCCTCGGGCCTGAACGCGGGCCGCTGGGACTACCTCTTCTCCATCGTCAAGAACTTCCGTGACGGCGGCCCCCGGTTCGTTCTGCCGGACCGCAACGCGGTGACGATGACCGCCCCGTTCATGCGCGCCTACACCGAACTGCTGGTCCGTACCTGCCACAAGCGCGGCGCGCACGCCATCGGCGGCATGGCGGCCTTCATCCCGTCCCGGCGCGACGCCGAGGTCAACAAGGTCGCCTTCGAGAAGGTCCGCGCCGACAAGGACCGCGAGGCCGGCGACGGCTTCGACGGCTCCTGGGTCGCCCACCCGGACCTGGTGCCGATCGCGATGGCCTCCTTCGACGCGGTGCTCGGGAAGAAGCCCAACCAGAAGGACCGCCTGCGCGAGGACGTGTCGGTGGCGGCCGGCGACCTGATCGCGATCGACTCGCTGGACGCGAAGCCGACGTACGGCGGTCTGGTCAACGCGGTCCAGGTCGGCATCCGGTACATCGAGGCGTGGCTGCGCGGCCTGGGTGCCGTCGCCATCTTCAATCTCATGGAGGACGCCGCGACGGCGGAGATCTCCCGCTCCCAGATCTGGCAGTGGATCAACGCCGGCGTCGTCTTCGAGAACGGCGAGAAGGCCACCCCGGAGCTGGCCCGCAAGGTCGCCGCCCAGGAACTGGAGGCTATCCGCAACGAGACCGGCCCGGAGGCCTTCGCGTCCGGCAAGTGGCAGCAAGCGCACGACCTGCTCCTCCAGGTCTCGCTCGACGAGAACTACGAGGACTTCCTCACCCTCCCCGCGTACGAACTGCTCGGCTGACCGCAATGCACCGCACACGGGCCCTCGTCCACGGCGGACGACGGCCCGTGTCCGCATTTCCCGCCACCCCCCGAAACGGTGATGCGCTGCCGGCGCCGCAGGTCGGAATGCGTGATGGTCCGGGGCCTACGCGGCCGTGGCAGAGTCCCGCCCACCAGGGCGACGCACGGCGCCCCACCGGAGTCCGCCGCCCCTGCGGGCCACTGGGCCTCACGGACCAGAGCGGACATGCGGGTCACGGCGGCCCAGGAGAGCCTGGATGTGTGACGAGTCGTGCCACCGCACACGGCGACGACGCTCAGCAGCCGCCGGGCGCGGCTCGGACCGACTACGCCGGCGCGGTCTACGGTTCGCTCCTCGCCGCTTCGGTGGTGGCCGGGGCCGGAACCCTGGGTGTGTATCCGCGGCTCGGGCTCATCGTGCTGCTGCTCAGTACGGGCGGGGTGTTCTGGGCTGCCCACGTCTATTCCCGTCTCGTCGGGGACAGGCTGGTCCACCAGCCACTGACATGGGAGGAGGTCCGTCGGGTCTGCACGGATGAGTGGCCGATCGTGGAGGCGGCCGTCCCACCGGCCGGGGCCGTGGCGATCAGCCCGCTACTGGGCCTGGGACCAGGAGGGGCCGCGTGGCTGGCGCTCGCTGTCGCCGTGACCGAGCAAGTCGGTTGGGCGAGCATCGCAGTCGTTCGTGCCGGTGCGCCTCGTCATCTGGTGGTCGCCGCCGGTGCCGTCAACCTTCTGCTTGGGCTGATCATCGTGGCGGTCAAGACCGCACTCCAGCACTGACGGAGGGAGTAACCGGACCCCCGTCAGGCGACCGGTGCACACAGCACATCCAGACCGGCTCGGACCCGGAGCGAATGTCACCTGGCACGGGTGATGGCCGGCTGTCGCGCGCGCGGCAGCATACGAGGAAAGCACCATCGGTCGACCCACGGTGGAGTGCGCCATGCACTACGAGTTCCGGGTCACCGGCTGCCTGTCCCCGCCGATGGCCGAAGCGTTCCCCGAGCTGGAGAAGGTGGCGGTGTCCGGGCAGACGGTCCTGTTCGGATCGGTCACCGACGAGGCGCACTTGTACGGGCTGCTGATGCGCTTCCAGGACCTCGGCCTTCACGTGGTCGAGATGCGCCAGCTGCCGGACTGAGGGCGTTCCAGCTCGCTCGTGTCGCGGCGCGCCCCGAAGGCAGCGCGGACGAGGTCGTCAGGGGGCAACAGAGGAAAGGAGCAGCCCATGGCCACCTCAGACACCCCCGCCCCCGAGGACCGCGGCCGCCCGGCGGATGAGCGTCCCCTGACGGCCTCCGAGCGGGCGGAGTACGAGCGGCTGCACCGTGCCGCGCAAACACGGCATCGGGGACTGCGGTACGCCGCGACGTCCGTACTCCTGGTGCTGGCGTTTCTCCTGGCGCCGCTCGGGGTCGTCGCCACCTGGGCGAAATCCGAGATCACGGACCAGGACCGGTACGTCGAAACCGTCGCCCCACTGGCCAGAGAGCCCGTGGTGCAGAACGTGGTGATCAACCGCCTGACCCGCGATGTGGTCAACAAGCTCGAAGTCGAGCGGGTCACCAACGCTCTGGCGGACGTCCTGGCGAGAAACGACGCTCCCCGGGTGGTCGTCAACCAGGCCAGGGCGTTGTCCGGCCCGCTGGAGAACGCCGTGACCGACGTCGTCCACCGAGTGGTGCGCAAGGTCGTCACCAGTGACGAGTTTGCTCAGACGTGGGATTTCGCCAACCAACGCGCGCACGCCGCCGTGGTGAAGGTCCTCACCGGCGAGGGCACCAGCGCCGTACAGGCCAAGGGCGACACCGTCGTGCTGGACATCGGCACGGTCGTGGACCGGGTCCAGCAGCGGCTCATTCAGGCCGGCTTCGAAAAGGCCAAGTACATCCCCGATGTCGACCGGCAGATCGTGCTGATCAAGTCCGACAAGGTACAGAAGGCGCAGACCGCGATGATGGTGCTCGACACCGTCGGCATCTGGCTGCCCGTCACCGTGGTGGTGCTGGCGGCCGTGGCCGTGTGGGCGGCGCCGTCACATCGGGTGGCGCTGATGGCAGCGGGCATCGGCACCGGCGTGATGATGCTCCTGCTCCTCGTAGGCCTCAACGTGGTGCGCCAGCTCTACATCGATTCCGTACCCCCGAGTGCACAGCCACGGGCCGCCGCGGCGGTCGTCTTCGACACCCTGGTGCGCTTCCTGCGGAACAGCACGTACACCGTGCTCGTCGTCGCCGCGATCACCGCGGTCGCGGCCTATCTGTACGGGCCCGGACGCGGCGCTCGCGCCATACGGTCCGGCACCGCCGCGGTTACCGGAGCGACGGGCAGGGCCCTCGCGCGCATCGGGCTGCGCACCGGGCCGGTGGGCCGCTGGCTGGAGGCCCACCGTCCCTGGACCACCGGGATCGTCATCGCGGCGGGCGCGCTGGCGCTGGTGCTGTGGAACTACCCGACCCCGGCCTCCGTCGCCCTCGTCCTCGTCATCGTCGTCGCCGTACTGGCAGTGCTGGGCATCCTCGCCGCGGCCGGTGCACCCCGCGCCGTCGCTCCAGCCGCCGCCGCGGCAGGGCCTCCGGCTGCTCGGGGCGAGGCGCCTACGGAGGAAGGTCCTGAGCAGGAACAGCCGCCGGACAGCGCAGGGCCACGGTGAGTCCTGCGCCGTGTTCATGCGTCGTCGCACCGCGCACGGGTCCTGCCGCCCAACCTCTGGTCGGGGTCACCCGCCGAGGGTGATGCGCGCGGCACTTTGTCGTCGCACTGTGGCAGATGCGGGCCGTGGCAACCCAAGCCGCTGTCCGGAGGGACCGGCGTGCCAGTACTTGCCGCAGCCGCCGACGGCTGCCGCGTGACCGTGGAAGCCGAACTGCTGAAAGCAGGAGAGAACGATGGCTGGCTATCTGGCGTACGACTATCCGGTCCTCGGCGCCTTTCTTACCGCGATGTGGATCTTTCTGTGGGTCCTGTGGATAATGCTGCTGTTCCATATCATCGTCGATATATTCCGTGACCGGACGATGAATGGGTGGGCGAAGGCCGGCTGGCTCATCTTCGTGATAATCCTTCCGTTCCTGGGTGTCTTCGTGTATGTGATCGCGCGTGGTCGCAGTATGGGTGAGCGCGACATCGAGCACGCGCGCGCACAGCAAGCGGCAATGGATTCCTACATCCGGGACGTGGCTGCCGGCGCGACCGGAGACGTGGAAAGACTGGCCAAACTCTCCGAGCTGAAGAACCGGGGCGACATTTCCGAGGCCGAGTTCCAGCGCGCCAAGGAGAAGATCCTGCACTAGCACCGTCGAGATTTCCGGGAACAGCCTGCGGTGCTGATCGCGCTCTACGCGTTCATCATCTGGGCGCTGTGCGTCGTACGGACCAATCCCAAGCCATGACCAGGGGAGTCAGGTGCGACGCCGGAGCTTCGGGGGTGGTCACCCGCCGTCTTGGCGCTCCTCGCCCGTTGCGGTCTCACCCGGGGCATCGGTGTCGCCTCGCTGCAGGCGGAGGCCTGCCTGGACCGCGCCGACCGCCATCCGTGCCGCCACTCCGACGATCAAGATGTCACCCGTCATCTGAAGCATCGTCACGACTCGGGCCGGCTCCGAGTGGGCGGCGATGTCCCCGAGCCCGACCGTACTGAATACCGTGATCGTGAAGTACAGGGCATCCGTCCGGGTCAGAGGCTCCGTGAAGCTGCGGGGCTCGGACTGCTCCAGGAGGTAGTAGGCGGCCGCGAAGAGCAGGAGAAACAGCGGAAGAACGGTCGCGAAGGCCTGGACGGCCCGCAACCGGGGGCGGGGGGAGCGCGCGATCATACGGATCTGCCAGGTGAAGATCACCAGAACAGCGATCAGACCGAGGACGAGACCGACGGCCCCACCCCCGGCGAACGGCCTGTTCATCGGCAGCAGGTAGTACGCGACGACGAGACCGGCCGCGGTGAGCAGCGGCCGCGCCACCGCCCGTACCAGCGAGCCGGCCGTCCCGTATCGCCCCGCACCCTCGCCGGCGCCGCTCCGCATCTCATCGCTTTCATGCCGCGCGTCCGGATCTTCCACCTGCTCTGTTCTCCCACTTCCGCGTTCGTCGATGGGTCAGGAGGCCGCAGCTGCCTCGGCCGGAGCCCTGGGGAGCCGGGCCGTCGGCAGGTGACGGGTGAAGGCAAGGCTGAGCAGCGTGATCCCGGCCGCAGCCAGAATCGCCGCCTTGAGGCTGTGGAGCTGGGCCCTGGCATAGCTCTCCACCAGGGCGTCCGCCTCGGACGGCGGCACGGAGCTGCGCTCGACCGCCGCCCGTACCTGGTCGGTGCTCACGAAGCTGACACCGGCTTCGATCGCGATGCCGGCCTGCTGCCGTACCGCGTCCGAGATCCGCGGATCCTCGGTGATCTGCGATGTGAAGACACTCACCAGAGCACCGATGAGGATGGCGCCGATGAGCGCGGTACCGAGGGAGGACCCCAGATTCTGGGCGGTGTACTGGAGTCCGCCGACCTCGCTGCGCTCGGCCTCTCCGACGCTGGACTGCACCACGTTGCCCAGCTGGGAGGCGAGCAGGCCCATCCCCAGCCCCAGCACGGCCATGGCCAGCGCGAACGACAGATCGTCCAGCCGGGGCTCGATGGTGCCGAGCAGCCACAGGATCGAAACGAGAAGGACCAGCAGACCGAGCCGCACCACCGCGCGCGGGCCGGCGATCCGGCCGAGGAGGGGGCCGCTCATCGATGACACCAGCATCGTGACCGATACGGGCAGGAGCCGCAGGCCCGTCTGGAACGCGTCGAGGCCCTGCACGACCTGGAGGTACAGGGGAATGATGAAGAACAGCCCCAGCAGGATCATGTTCTGGCTGAGCAGCATGGTCAGGCCGGAGCGCAGTGCCGGAATGCCGAACAGAGCGGACCGCACCAGAGGTTCCCGGCCGCTGGACTCCTGATGGCGCTCCCACCTCCGGAAGAGGACGAGAAGGCAACCTCCCGCCGCGATGACGAACATGGTCAACGAGAAGCCGAATACCGTGACCGGGGAGGCGCGTGGCCGCAGCCATCCCCAGGTGCTGCTCTGCAGGATGCCCAGGACCACGCAGGCCAGGCCGGCGGCCGACAGGACCGCGCCGCCGACGTCGAGCCGGGCGGCCGGACGCTCCGGCCGCTGCCGCTCCTCGACCCACCGGATGCAACCGAGGATGGCCACGACCAGGACCACCTCACCGGCGAAGACCAGCCGCCAGGTCAGATAGGTCGTCACCCAGCCGCCAAGCAGCGGCCCTACCGCGATGCCCGCCCCGGCGAGACCTCCGATGACGCCATAGGCGACTGCTCGGTCCCGTCCTCTGTAGGCGCCCGCCACCAGGGCTGCGAGGGCCGGAAGCACCAGTGCCGCGCCGAGCCCCTCGATGACCGACCAGCCGAGTGTGAGCACCCACAGCTTCGGCGCCACCGCGGTCAGAGCGGACCCCGTTCCGTACACGACCAGCCCGACGGCGAACATCCGGCGGCGCCCGAACATGTCCCCGAGTTTCCCTCCGGTGATCATGAACGCGGCCATGACCAGGGTGTAGAGGGTGATGACGGCCTGGATCGCGGTCACCTCGGTGTCGAAGTCCTCCACCAGCCGGCTGATCGACACATTCATCACCGAGGTATCGAGCACCATCAGGAACTGGGCCGTCCCCAGGATGACCAGAGCCCGCCAACGCCGCACCGTGCGCACCTCCACAGAGCCCGACCGGGCACCGACCGGTTGAACGGACGTCATCGTCTCCCACCGCGGTGCCGGATCGTGTCGCGTACCGTACGGAGTGTCACCGGCTGCCGCGGCACCCCGCCCGCCGCAGCGGCACCGCGGCACCGCCTGCTGCGGCGGCCACCAGGCGGCGCCGGTCGTGCCGCAGCGGGGTGACAACCATCCTTCACGTGGCTCCGATCATCCGGTTGCGGCGTCTCGGACAAAGGTGAATCACCCGGTCGGAGGCGATCTCGGCCACCGGGCCCCGCGGCCTGCTCGGCGCCCGCTTGGCGATCACAGGTGAAGCGGGGTGACTATGGCAGTACCGGTTCCCGGCAGGGGGCCGATCGCGAGTACACGCACAACATCACGGGGCACCGCTCCACCCAGCAGTCATGTCCCCTCACCAGGCCCCGGCAGCCGCGGAAGGCGGCGGGCACACCCGTACCTCCCGCATCGACGCAACGACCCCCGGCAACAGCACCTCCCTTCCGGCGCTGGCCCCGACCGGGGATCCACTGCTCGCTGCCAAATTCTCGGTCCCGGCTCTGCCTCGGACGTTCGTCCGCAGGCAGCGGCTGGTTGACCGGCTGGAGGGCGGTACGGACGGGCCGGTTACGTTGATCACCGGCCCGGCGGGCTCCGGGAAGACCACACTCGCCGCGTCCTGGACGCGCCTGGGAACAGCACCTGGGCCGACCGTCTGGCTCACCCTCGACGCCGACGACAGCGCACCTGGTGTGTTCTGGGCCTACGTACTGGAAGCCTTCCGGCGTCATCTTCTGGCGCTACCGGACGAGGTCAGCACCCCGGCCTGCCCGGGCGACGTCGGTCACTCCCTCCTCGCTCGCCTCTGCTGCGTTCTGGACCGCCTGCCCCAACCGGTGGTGCTCGTACTCGACGGACTCGACAAGCTGTCCGGTCGCGAGGTGCCGGAGTCCCTGCAGTTCGTGCTGGACCACGTACGAGGGCGGCTGCGCCTGATACTGATCAGCCGGGTCGACCCGTTGCTGCCGCTCCACCGCTACCGTGCCGAGGACCGGCTGAGCGAGATCCGCGGCGCAGACCTGGCCTTCACCCCGCCTGAGGCCGAGGCGCTGCTGCGCCGGCACGGCTTGTCACCGACGCGTGAGACCGTCAGCGACCTCAGTGAGCGAACCGAGGGCTGGGCCGCCGGGCTCAGACTCTGTGCTCTGGCCATGCAGCGGTCCGACGATCCGGACGGCTTCGCCCGGTCGTTCGCCGCCTCCCAGCACGCGGTGGCCGACTATCTGCTCGCCGAGGTACTCCATGCGCAGCCAACCGGCACCCAGGAGCTGCTGCTGCGCACCAGCATCCTCGACCAGGTGCACCCCGACCTCGCCAATGCCCTGACCGGGCGGAAGGACGCGGAGCGGGTTCTGACGGAACTCGCTCGCGCCAACGCCTTCGTCGAACCCGTGGCGGACACTCCCTGGTGCCGCTTTCACCCGCTGTTCGCCGAGGTGCTTCACATGCACTTGCGCGCGCAGCGGCCCGGCCTGCAACCGCGCTTGCACCGCCGGGCAGCACGATGGCTGGCGGACGCCGGCCGGATCGGCGAAGCCCTGGGGCACGCGGCAGCAGCCGGCGACTGGCAGTACGGCTCCGCCAAGGCCATCGAGCACCTGATGATCGGCAATCTGCTGACCGGCCCCGAGGCCGACCGGCTCGAAGGGCTCTTCTCCCGCATCCCCGCCGACGTGCAGGGAGCGGAACCCGCCATCGTGACGGCAGCATGCCGGCTGTCCCAGCACGACCCGGCGGGCTGCCGGCAGCGGCTCACCGAGGCCGAGCACCACCTGTGGGACGAGGGAGCGCAGCCCGAGGTGCGACTCGCCCTCGCTCTGCTGCGGCTCCTCTCCGAGCCGTACGGGGATGAGGGCGACCGCGGCGGCAGAGCTGCCGCCGCGGAAACGGCGCGCCAGGTCGAGGAACTGATGGAGCAGGTCCCGCAGTTCCGGCTCAAGCAGCACCCGGAAATCGAGGCGCTTCGGCGCTACGGTCTCGGCTGCACCCTCCTGCGGACCGGATGCCTTGAGGACGCCCGGCACGTCCTCAGCGACGCGGTCACGGCCTGCACCTCCGACAGCACCGGCACCGTACG
The DNA here is from genome assembly GCF_054963655.1 of Streptomyces sp. HSS9-12. NCBI lineage: Bacteria > Bacillati > Actinomycetota > Actinomycetes > Kitasatosporales > Streptomycetaceae > Streptomyces > Streptomyces sp. HSS9-12. Next base: position 93,325 of record NZ_JBUEGC010000016.1, read on the forward strand.
ACACGACGCCCTTGCCCGGCTCGCCCTGGTCGAGAGCATCCGCGGATGGCTCGTCACCGCCGAAGGCCACGCCCTGCGCTCCGTCGCGGTCGCCGAACAGCACGGAATACCGGCGGCGGGGCGTTCAGGGGCCGCTCATCTGGCGCTGGCCACCGTTGCCTTCGAGCGCGGTGACCTCCAGGGTGCCCAGCACCACCTTCGCCTGGCCGAGGCCACCCCCGATGCCCGGGAGGACGACCCGGTCCTGACGGTCGAGAAGGCGATCCTTCGGTCCCGCCTGGCGCTGGCGCGGGGTCAGTGGGAAGCAGCCCTCGAAGCCCTCCGCGACGGGGATCGGGCCTGTCGGGCGTCGTGGTCCGCTGAGCGCCTGTCCATGGCGCACTCGGCGATCGATCTGGCCCGTGGGGACGCCGCGTCGGCTATCGGTGTCGTCACCACCCCCGGCTCCGGCGGTCCGGCGCGCAGCGCCGCACTGGCCCGGACCCACCGCTCGGCGGGGCGCGCCAATCAGGCGCTGCGGCCGCTGAGCGGCCGTGAGCGCGAAGTGCTGGAGCTCGTCGCGCAGATGATGGCCACCGACGAGATCGCCCATGAACTTCATCTGTCGGTGAACACCGTCAAGACGCACCTCAGAAGCATCTACCGCAAACTCTGCGTCTCCCGCCGCCGCGATGCGGTCCTGCGCGGAAAGGAGCTGCATCTTCTCTGATCTGCCCGAATGACACAGCCGGCCGGCCTTCGGCCGGGACATGGAGGTACGCGGTGAGCGCGCGGGAACGGCATCGGCCGCGTGGCCGCCCACACGGCACGGACGGCGGAGTCCGCGAACGGCTCCAACGGATCCTGGCCCGGACGCGGACACCGCTCGCGGCCGGACTGCTGCAGCGCCTGCTGGCTGTGAACACGCTGGAAGCCGCCATCCGGCTTGCCGCACAGGCGTTTCTGGCGGCCCTGCCGCTGCTGATGGTGGTGGCGGCGTTCATGCCCAGGGAGTTGCAGAACCTGATGACCGACTCCCTGCGAACGACGGTGGGCATGCACGGTAAAGCACTGGACGAGGTGAAACAGCCCTTCTTCGCCTCAGAGACGGTGAAGAACTCCTCGGGCGCCGTGGGCGTGATCGTGGCCCTGGTCTCCGCGACAGCGTTCAGCCGGGCTCTGCAGTCGGTCTGCGAACGGTGCTGGAATCTGCCGCGAGCGGGCGTACGCGTGGTGGCCTGGCGATGGCTGCTGTGGGTGCTCGTCTGGATGGCGGTGCTCTTCGTGCAGGCGCCTCTGCGCAGGGGCTTCGGCGCCGGGTTCGTGGCCGGGCTGGTCCTCTCCCTCCTCTCGGGCATTCTGCTGTGGTGGTGGACACAGCACCTCTTGCTGGGCGGCAGAATCGGGTGGCTGCTGCTCCTGCCGGGCGCCGTACTGACCGGCACCGCTACCGTCCTGCTGGGCTACGTCTCCCGTTTGGTCATGCCGAGAGCCATGGACCGCAGCTTCGCCGAGTACGGTCCCCTCGGGCCCGTCTTCACCCTGCTCTCCTGGCTCATCGTGGTGTTCGCCATCGCGGTGGTGGGACTCGCCGTCGGCCAGATCGTGGCCTCCTCGCAGTGGTTCACCAGGCTGACGGAACGACTGAGGCGTGAAGCTCCCATCAGAGGTCCTCGGCGTCCGAGATGAGGAAGAACGTACAAGACACCGTGCCCGGGCCTGGCGGAGAATGGATCGCATGGATGCGAAACCCGTCAACCTGACCGAAGCACTGGCCTCGTTCAAGGACGTCTACAGCCCGCGGATCGTGGCCCGTATGAACGACTACGACGTACGGATCGCGCATACCGAAGGGGAGCACGTCTGGCACGTGCACGACGACACCGACGAGTTCTTCCTGGTCCTCGACGGCCGGTTCGACATCGCCCTGCGCGGCGCCGACGGCAGCGAGACCACAGTCCAGCTCCGGAAGGGCGACACATTCGTGGTGCCCAAGGGAACCGAGCACAAGCCGTCGTCGCCGGGCGGATCGATCCTCATGTTCGAGCCCTCGGGCACCTCGACCACCGGGGACCGGCACGACGGCGAGATCCCGGACCATGTGGACAGCACCGTGGGCCACGAGCTGATGTGAATTGCCCTTGCCACCCGGCTCTTCTGCAGGGCGGGTGGCATGGAGGTACGACCGTCCCCGGGGGACGCGGGCGGGCTGCCCGCGTCCCCCGGATCCGGATGCCGCGGACCCCGCTCGGGTCCGCGGCCACCGGCCGGGAGCCGTCCCTCCCGGCCGGTTGCTGAGGTGGAGGGGTGTCCCCTCCTGGTCCGGCCCTGGATCACTCCGCCGCGACGATGCGCGCGAGCCGCTGAGCCTCCTCCCGCGTACTGCGGGCAATGGCGTCCTCGTCCACCGTCGTGAGGTGGTTGTCCTCGACGACCGGCTTGCCGTTCACCAGTGAGAGGGTCACCGGGGCCGCCGCGCCGAAGACGAGGGCGGCGACCGGGTCGGCGATCGAGGAGTGGCCGACGCCGTCGACCTTCCACAGCACCAGGTCGGCGAGCTTGCCGGCCTCCAGGGAGCCGATCTCCTGCGCCCGGCCGAGGACTTGAGCCCCGCCGTAGGTGCCCAGCCGCAGCGCCTGACGGGCGTTCAGGGCGTTCTCGCGGTGGGCACCGAGGCGGTTGATCAGCAGGGCGTTGCGCAGTTCGGTGTGCAGCTCGCCGGACTCGTTGGAGGCGGTGCCGTCCACGCCGAGGCCGACGGGCACACCGGCGGCGAGCATGTCCGGGACGCGGGCGATGCCGGCGGCGAGGCGCGCGTTGGAGGACGGGCAGTGGGCGACGCCGGTGCGGGTGCGGGCGAAGGCCGCGATGTCGGAGTCGTTCATATGGACGCAGTGGGCCATCCACACGTCCTCGCCGAGCCAGCCGGTGCTCTCGAAGTAGTCGGTCGGGCCCATGCCGAACAGCTCCTTGCAGAACTGCTCCTCCTCCACGGTCTCCGAGCCGTGGGTGTGCAGCCGTACGCCCTTGCGCCGCGCCAGTACGGCGGCCTCGCGCAGCAGCTCGGTGGAGACGGAGAACGGCGAGCAGGGCGCGACGGCGATCTGCAGCATCGAGCCGAAGGAGGCGTCGTGGTACGTGTCGATCGCCTCCTCGGTGGCGATCAGCGCGGCGTCGGTGGTCTCGACGGCGAAGTCCGGCGGCAGGCCGCCGTCCGACTCGCCGCGGTCCATGGAGCCGCGGGTCGCGGTGAAGCGGACGCCGATCTCCTGGGCGGCGCGGATCTCGGCACCCAGCAGGTCGCCGGCGCCCTGCGGGAAGACGTAGTGGTGGTCCATGGCAGTGGTGACGCCGCCGCGCACCATCATCGCCAGCGAACCCTGGGCGGCCGCGTAGACCATGGGCTCGTCGATGCGCGCCCAGACCGGGTAGAGGGAGACCAGCCAGTTGAAGAGGTTGCAGTCCTGGGCCAGTCCGCGGGTGATCCACTGGTAGAAGTGGTGATGGGTGTTGACCAGGCCGGGGGTGGCCAGATGGCCGGTGCCGTCGATCCGGCGGACCACGTTCTCCAGATGGTCGGGGGCAGCTCCCGGGCCCACCGACTCGATGCGGTGGCCGGCGACGACGATATGACCGGTGGCGTACTCGGTGTCGTGCGCGTCGACGGTCGCGATGGCGCAGTTCTCGATGACGATGCGCCGGGCCACGCTGTCAGGGGCTGCCGGTGCTGGCTGCGTTGCCATGATGCCTTCTCGTGTTCTGTCAGTGGCGGTGTGGGCACGGCAAGGCCCTGGGGAATGTGAGCGGCGTCGGCCGCCGGCTGTGCGGGCTGTGCCATGGGAGTTACCTCCTGTGCGCCGGTTCCCCGGGGGCAACCCCGGGGACGCGGCTACCCGTGTCAGAGGTTGGTCATGTCGACCGGGATCCGCGGCTCGGCGCCATCGCGCAGGGTGGTGGCCTCGATCAGGCCGTACGGACGGTCCGCGGCGAAGTAGACAGCTCCGTCGGCGGTATCGTTCTTCAGGCCGAACGGCTCCAGGTCCACCAGGAAGTGGTGCTTGTTCGGAAGCGAGAGGCGGACCTCGTCGATCTCCGCACGGCTGTTGATGACCCGCGAACCCATCTGGTACAGCGTCTGCTGCAGCGAGAGGGAGTAGGTCTCGGCGAAGGCCTGCAGCAGGTGCTTGCGCGCCTGGGCGTAGCTCTTCTCCCAGTTGGGCATCCGCTGCTCGTCGCTGGTCCAGTTGTAGCGCCAGCGGGCGTGCACATCGGTGGCGAGGATGCGGTCGTACGCCTCCTGCAGGGTCGTGTACTTGTCCTTGACGTAGCCCCAGAACTCCGAGTTGGTGGAGTTCAGCACCGTCAGGTCCTTCAGGCCCGTGATGACCTCCCACTCATCACCGTCGAAGGTGATCTGGGCGGTGCGGATCTCCTGGCCCTTGCGGACGAAGGAGTGCTGGACCTCCTCGGCCCCGATGAAGCGTGAGTCGGCTTCGGAGGCCTCGATCCGGTCCCAGGCGTACTCCTCGATTCGGATACGGGCCCGCTTGATCGGCTCCTGGCTGGTCACGAAGTGGCGTGCCAGGTGGATGCCGAACTGCTCGGCCGACTCGATCCCGTACTCCTTGGCGAAGGCGAAGACGGTGTTCTTGGTCGTGTCGGTCGGCAGCACGGTGGCGTTGCTGCCCGAGTAGTGGACCTCGTCCATGTCGCCGGAGAGGGCGACCGAGACATTGAGGTCCTTGATGTGGTGGGTGTCGCCGTCCCGCGTGATCTTGACGACGCGGTTCTCTGCTTTCCCGTACTGGTTCTGGCCGAGCGTGGTGGGCATGTCGGTGCTAGCTCCCTCGGTATACGGAGTAGCCGAACGGGTTGAGCAGCAGCGGTACGTGGTAGTGCTCACCCGGCTTGACGGCGAATGTGATCGCCACCTCCGGGAAGAAGGCTCCGCTGTCCCTTACGCGGGGGGCGTCCTGCTGTTCCTCGGCTTGCTTGGTTGCGAAGTACGCCTCGGTCTCGAAGTCGAGGCGCACATGGGTGGCGCCCTCCGGCGGAACCGGAAGGTCCTTGCAGCGCCCGTCAGCGTCGGTCGTGGAGGCACCGAGGACGGTCCACTCACCGCCGTCCGCACGCGCGGAGAGCCGCACGGCGACGTCTTCGGCCGGGCGACCGACGCTGGTGTCCAGGATGTGCGTGGACACCGAAGCCGTGGTGTCGGTGCTCATCGCGTAACGGCTCCTTCTTCTGCGAGGCGGGTCAGCCGGATGCGGTTGATCTTGCCCAGCTGCTCTCGGACGATCTCGCGTTCTTGTTCCGGCGAGTTGTCGATCCGGTGACGGAGCGCGTCGCGCATCTGCTCGCCGGTCAGGCCGGTGGCGCAGATCAGAAAGACATGGCCGAAGCGCTCCTGGTAGGCCAGGTTCAGCTCGAGCATCTCCGCCTTGAGTTCCTCGGAAGCGCCGGCCATCCCCCGCTGCTCACGGGCGGAGGTCGCATCGCCCGGCTTCGGACGCCCGATCGGCGGGTGCCCTGCCATGGCCTCGGCCAGGTCCTCGGCGGCGAGGTCCGCCATGGCGGCGTCGCTCGCCGCGAGCAGGGCGTCGGCCGTGGCGAAGGGGCGCTGGGCCAGCAGCTTGCTCACCCAGGCGGAACTGGCGCACACCTCGTGCAGGGCGGCGCGGGCCGCGCTCTCCTGGGAGGCGTTGAACCGGGCAAGTCCCCCGTCTGCGGGACTCGCCATCGAACTCGAAGACACGGGTCCTCCGTGGCCTTGTGCTGGACGGGCTTCGCCTAGCTAACGCCCTCACACAACACCACGTCAACACTTTGTTGAAATTCTCCCGGCACAAAGGCCGCCGCCCGGTCATCCCGGACGGCGGCCGGTGCGGGTGCCAGGGGGTCAGCTGTCACCCTTGGCTGCGTTCTCCCGGTTCAGGTAGTTGTATACGGTGAAGCGGCTGACCCCGAGGGCGGCCGCCACGGTCTCGACCCCATGCCGCACGGAGAAGGCTCCGCGCGCCTCCAGGATCCGCACGACCGACTGCTTGGTCTTCCGATCGAGCTGCGAGAGCGGCACACCATGCCGGCGCTCCAGGTCGGCGAGGATGTGGTCGAGAGAGTCGGACAGGTGAGGCAGCCGCACGGCCAGCACATCCTGCCCCTCCCAGGCCAGGACGACATCGTCGCCCGTCGCCAGCTCCGGGGCCACCATCTCGCCGCCCATGGCGTCAACGAGAGGCTTGACCGCCGTAACGAACGGGTGATCCTCGGGCGCGGTCATCTCTCACCGTCCGCGATCACATTGACCTGAAGCGAGACCCTGGTGGCACCCGCCTCCAGGGATTTGCGCAGCAGCGCGTCGACGGCGGTCAGCACCTCGTCGGCCGCACCTTCCGCGGTGTTGCCGAACGGGCCGACGTCGACGGCATCCAGCTCGGCGGCCTGTACGACCTCTCGGGCGACCACCGCATGAGGCGGCGCCTGGTCCAGGTCGAAAGGCTCGGTCGTGAACTCAACCCTCAATCTCACGTCCCTCAACCTACTGCGCCACTACGCATATCAGGCAGCCCCACTTGACAGCCTCGCCGCGTCACTTAGAGTCTTTCCATTAAGCAGAAATAAGCTTCCGCAATACGGAAGGAGCGCCGCCCTCATGGCCCTCCCTGAAATCGGCGTCACGGACCAGCGCTTCGATGTGAACCTCTCCATCCTGTTCACCGAGCTCCCGCTCCTGGAGCGACCCGCGGCTGCCCGTGCGGCCGGCTTCACCGCGGTTGAGCTGTGGTGGCCGTGGATCGACTCCCCCGTCCCGGAGCAGGCGGAACTCGACACGCTCCGGGACGCGTTGCGGGACGCCGGCACCCAGCTGGTGGGCCTGAACTTCTACGCCGGTCAGCTGCCTGGCCCGGACCGGGGCGCGCTGTCCATTCCCGGCACGGAGTCCGACCGCTTCCGCGCCAATGTCGATATCGCCGCCGATTTCGCCCAGTCGGTGGGCTGCAAGGCCCTGAACGCGCTCTACGGCAATCGCGTCGAGGGCGTGGACGCGGGGACCCAGGACGAGCTCGCCCTGGAGAACCTCGTCATCGCGGCCCGCGCCGCCGACCGGGTGGGCGCGATCCTGCTGATCGAGGCCCTGAACAAGCCGGAGTCGCCGCTGTACCCGCTGGTGAGCGCCGAGCCCGCGATCGAGATCGTGGACAAGGTCAACGCCGCCACCGGGCTCGGCAACGCCGCGTTCCTGATGGACCTGTACCACCTGTCGATGAACGGTGAGGACCTGCACCGGATCATCGACAGCTACACCGACAAGACCGGGCACGTACAGATCGCCGACAGCCCCGGCCGTGGCGCCCCGGGCACGGGGGAGCTCGACTTCACCGACCTCCTCGACCGCCTGAAGAAGGCCGGTTACGACGGCTGGATCGGCCTGGAGTACAAGCCGGGCGACGCGCCCAGCGCCGAAACCTTCGGGTGGCTGCCGGCGAACCAGCGCGCCGTGCGCTGATCCGTACGCGCGCCGCCCGCGGGCTCACCCCCCGCGCGGCCCCTGCCTGCGCGGCCCGGCTTCGCCGGCCGAATGCCCGACCGCCCTGCGCCCTGATGAGGCGCCCCCTTCCACAACCCCAGCGAGAGGACGCCATGAGCACCGCCGCACTCCCGAAGATTGCCTGGATAGGCCTCGGCATCATGGGCTCCCCCATGTCGGAGAACCTGATCAAGGCCGGTTACCAGGTCACCGGCTTCACCCTCGAGCAGGAGAAGCTCGACCGGCTGGAGGCGAACGGCGGCACCGCGGCCGCCTCCATCGCAGAGGCAGTCAAGGACGCCGACGTCGTCATCACCATGGTCCCGGCCTCTCCGCAGGTCGAGGCCATCGCCTACGGCGAGGACGGCATCCTGGCGAACGCCAGGGACGGTGCCCTGCTGATCGACATGTCCTCGATCACCCCGCAGACCTCCATCGACCTGGCCAAGGCCGCGGCCGAGTCCGGCAAGGGCATCCGTGTCCTGGACGCCCCGGTCTCCGGCGGTGAGGCCGGCGCCATCGAGGCCGTACTGTCGATCATGGTCGGTGGCGAGCAGGCGGACTTCGAGGAGGCCAAGCCGATCTTCGAGGCACTGGGCAAGACCATCGTGCGGTGCGGGCCGCACGGCTCCGGCCAGACGGTCAAGGCCGCCAACCAGCTCATCGTCGCCGTCAACATCCAGGCCTGTGCCGAGGCCGTGGTCTTCCTGGAGAAGTCCGGCGTGAACCTCGAGGCCGCGCTGGATGTGCTGGGTGGCGGTCTGGCCGGCTCGACCGTCCTGACCCGCAAGAAGGCCAACTTCCTCAACCGGGATTTCAAGCCCGGCTTCCGGATCGACCTGCACCACAAGGACATGGGCATCGTCACCGACGCCGCCCGCAACGTCGGTGCCGCGCTGCCCGTCGGCGCCGTCGTCGCCCAACTCGTCGCCTCGCTGCGCGCCCAGGGCGACGGGGGCCTGGACCACTCCGCACTGCTGCGCGCGGTCGAGCGGCTGTCCGGCACCAGGGTCGACGGCTGACCACTCCGGCTCCGGGTGGCGGCACCGACACTGTCCTGTCGCGCCCAAGGCGCCGCCCCTTGGATTTCAACAAACTGTTGTCGCTTTTCGCAGCCGTCAAGGTCGGCCGCGATGATGTGATCGAGAAGAACCTCGCCCACTTCCACGCCGCCGACCCGGACTACGGCAAGCGCGTCGAGGCCAAGGTCCGCGAGCTGCGAGAGGACTGACGTAAAGTCAGTTCGCTAGGGATGTCCGTACCGTCCGGTCCAATGAGGGGTGGCCGGGCGGTACGGATTGTCGTGACTCCGATCCCCCATCTGCACGAAGGGGGGCTTCCAACCCGAGGGTTGCGGTCCAGCCCGAACCGGTCCCTTGCGGACAAGTGACTCCGCTCCCCCACCTGAAAGGAGGGGGCTTCCAACCCGAGGGTTGCGGTCCAGCCCGAACCGATCCCTTGCGGGACGAAAGGAAATACCACAGGCCAGGGAAGCGATTCCCCCCACCGGCTCCACCGGCTGAAGCCGGTGGTTCCCCTCACTGGGAGACTGACGGGGCGAGTGAGCGGGGCCGGGGTCCGGGGAAACGGCTCAATTCACTCCCCAAAGCGTGACGCATCAGAGAACATGGGGTCCAAGCCACAAGCGTCCGAAAACCCTTCGACGCCGCATCAGACCCCGTGGGAGGCGACGTGGCAGAGAGCGTGCCGGTGCGGTGCCCGGCGTGCCGCCGCGAGCACTCGTTCACGCCGCCCACCTTCCCCTGCGCCTGCGGCTCGCCGGTAACCCTGCCCGTACTCCGAGGCGGTGTGCCGCTCCCCGTACAACACCGCACCTGGGACGACTCCTGGGTGCGCGTACAGTGCGGCTCCTGCGGCCGCGAGGACCAGTGGCCACGCCCCGAACTCGGCTGCGCCTGCGGGACGATCCTGCTCGTCCCCGTGGCATCCACGGCGGTGCCGGCCTCGGGCACCGCCGGTGCCGTCCGCGCCACACCGGGCGCCGGCTCCGAGCCCACCGAGCGAATCCAGCCGCCTTCCGCGGCCGTACTGCGCCCGGCCTTCCGGCCGGTGACGATCCGTACCAGCCGAGACGCGATCACCGCGGCCGCACAGTACATGAAGTGGCTGGGCTACAGGGACGTACAGATCGCCGACGACACCGCCGCGTTCGGCGCGGATCTGTGCGGCCCGGGCGTCATCGCCCAGGTGGACCCCACCACCCGGCCCACCACTCTGCGCGACGTCGAATGCCTGTGGCTCCACGGCCTCACCCAGTCCGCGGCAAGCGTCTTCTTCTCCCTCGCCGGCTATACCCGGGATGCTCGTACCCGCGCCGATGAACTCCGCATCCCGCTCTTCGTCATGGACCTCACCGGCACTCCGCAGCCGGTCAATGACGCCGCGGACGACCTGATCGACTGGGGTCCGTGACCGGACGCGGCCCCGCCGCCTACTGACGCCACATCAGCGATGAACGCGCAGGTCACCATCGCCCGTTGACGGCGGGACCCGCTCAGCTGCGCGATCACATGGGCAACCGCATGGCGCCCATCACCCCTGCGAGCAGCCCGGGCACCTCCGAACACATCACCCCTCCCTTGACGCGCGGACCGCCGCATCCTTACATTGCTTCCATATTGCAGAACATATCTTTCGCATCATGGAAGCCGTGCCCCTCCGGCCCTCGCGAGAGCCCGCCTATGACGGTCGACCCAGGAGTACTCGATGCCTCGAATGACCGCCGCCCGCGCGGCAGTTGAGATCCTCAAGCGTGAAGGCGTGACCAACGCGTTCGGTGTGCCGGGCGCGGCCATCAACCCCTTCTACGCGGCCCTGAAGGCCGGCGGCGGGATCAACCACACCCTGGCCCGGCACGTCGAAGGCGCCTCCCACATGGCCGAGGGCTACACCCGGACCAAGGCCGGCAACATCGGTGTGTGCATCGGCACCTCGGGCCCGGCCGGCACCGACATGATCACCGGCCTGTACTCCGCGATCGCCGACTCCATACCGATCCTGTGCATCACGGGCCAGGCGCCGACCGCCCGGATCCACAAGGAGGACTTCCAGGCCGTCGACATCGCCTCGATCGCGGCGCCCGTCACCAAGGCGGCGACCACCGTCCTGGAGGCCGCGCAGGTCCCCGGCGTCTTCCAGCAGGCCTTCCACCTGATGCGTTCCGGCCGCCCCGGCCCGGTCCTGATCGACCTGCCGATCGACGTCCAGATGACCGAGATCGAGTTCGACCCCGAGACGTACGAGCCGCTGCCGGTCTACAAGCCGTCCGCGACCCGCGCCCAGATCGAGAAGGCCGTCTCACTGCTGAACGCGTCGGAGCGCCCGCTGATCGTCGCCGGCGGCGGCATCATCAACGCCGACGCCTCAGACCTGTTGGCGGAGTTCGCCGAGCTGACCGGCACCCCGGTCGTCCCCACCCTGATGGGCTGGGGCATCATCCCCGACGACCACGAGCTCAACGCCGGCATGGTGGGTCTGCAGACCTCGCACCGCTACGGCAACGCCAACTTCCTCGAGTCGGACTTCGTCCTCGGCATCGGCAACCGCTGGGCCAACCGCCACACCGGCAGCCTGGAGGTCTACACCCAGGGCCGTACGTTCGTCCACGTCGACATCGAGCCCACCCAGATCGGCAAGATCTTCGCACCGGACTACGGCATCGCCTCGGACGCCAAGGCCGCACTGGAGCTGTTCGTCGAGGTGGCGAAGGAGCTGGGGGCCGAGGGCAAGCTGCCGGACCGCAGCGAGTGGGCCGCCTCCACCCAGGAGCGCAAGGCCTCGCTGCAGCGCCGTACCCACTTCGACAACGTGCCGATCAAGCCGCAGCGCGTGTACGAGGAGATGAACAAGGCCTTCGGCCCGGAGACCCGGTACGTCACCGCCATCGGCCTCTCCCAGATCGCCGGCGCGCAGATGCTGCACGTCTACAGGCCGCGCCACTGGATCAACTGCGGCCAGGCCGGCCCGCTCGGCTGGACCATCCCGGCCGCGCTGGGTGTCGCCAAGGCGGACCCGGAGGCGCAGGTCGTCGCCCTGTCCGGCGACTACGACTTTCAGTTCATGATCGAAGAGCTGGCGGTCGGGGCACAGCACAAGATCCCCTACGTCCACGTCCTGGTGAACAACTCCTACCTGGGGCTCATCCGCCAGGCGCAGCGGAACTTCGACATCAACTACCAGGTCAACCTGGAGTTCGAGAACATCAACTCCCCCGAGTTGGGCGTCTACGGCGTCGACCACGTCAAGGTCGCCGAGGGTCTGGGCTGCAAGGCCATCCGGGTCACCGAACCGGAGAACCTGCTGTCGGCGCTGGAGGAGGCCAAGAAGCTCGCCGCCGTGCACCGGGTCCCGGTGGTCGTGGAAGCCATCCTGGAGCGGATCACCAACATCTCGATGGCTGCCGCCGACATCGACAAGGTGAACGAATGGGAGGAGATCGCGACCGAGCCGGGCCACGCGCCCACCGCGATCAAGCCGCTCAAGAGCTGACGGCGCTTCCGCTCCACCCCGCACACTCCGTCCGGCGGCGCGAAATTCCTGTCGCGCCCGTACCTCGCGCCGCCGGACGGCACCAACCCATCGCCGGGCGACCCTAGTGCCGCGCCGGCTGCTCGGTGAAGCGCTCGCGCAGCTCCACCTTGCGGACCTTTCCACTGACCGTCATGGGAAAGGCCGACAGGACCTGCAGATGGCGCGGCACCTTGTAGTGCGCGAGCCGGCCCCGGCAGTATGCGGCCAGTTCCTCCTGGGTGAGCGTCTCGGCGGGGTCGCGCAGGATGACGCAGGCCAGGATCTCCTCCCCGTACCTGTCGTCCGGGACTCCGACCACCTGCACATCAGCGATCTTCGGATGTCCGTACAGGAACTCCTCGATCTCCCGCGGGTACACGTTCTCCCCGCCCCGGATGATCATGTCCTTGATCCGGCCGACGATCTGCAGATAGCCGTCCTCCCGCATCACCGCCAGGTCGCCGGTGTGCATCCAGCGCCCGCTGTCGATCGCCTCGGCCGTGCGCTCCGGCTCGTTCCAGTACCCGAGCATGACGCTGTAGCCGCGGGTGCACAGCTCGCCCGGCTCGCCGCGCGGGACGGTCACTCCCGTCGCCGGGTCGATGACCTTCACCTCGAGGTGCGGCAGCACCCGGCCGACCGTACCCGTACGCCGCTCCAGGTCGTCCTCGCGCCGCGTCTGGGTGGACACGGGCGAAGTCTCCGTCATGCCGTAGCAGATGGAGACCTCGGCCATGTGCATCTCGGCGACGATCCGCTTCATCACCTCCACCGGGCAGGGAGATCCGGCCATGATCCCGGTGCGCAGCGTGGACAGGTCGTAGGTGGCGAAGTCGGGCAGGTTCAGCTCGGCGATGAACATCGTCGGTACGCCGTAGAGGGAGGTGCATTGCTCGCGCTCGACGGCGTGCAGTGTGGCCACCGGGTCGAAGGACGGGGCCGGGATGACGATGCAGGCGCCGTGGCTGGTGGCTGCGAGGTTGCCCATCACCATGCCGAAGCAGTGGTAGAAGGGCACCGGGAGGCAGATCCGGTCGTGCTCGGTGTAGCCGACCATCTCCCCGACCCAGTAGCCGTTGTTGAGGATGTTGTGGTGGGAGAGGGTGGCGCCCTTGGGGAAGCCGGTGGTGCCGGAGGTGTACTGGATGTTGACCGGGTCGTCGCAGCTCAGCTCGGCCTCACGGGCCGCCAGTCGCTCACGCGGGACCGCGCTGCCCGCCTGGACCAGCTCCTCCCAGGTCGGGTCGCCGATGTGGACGACCTCGCGCAGCGCGGGGCACGCACCGCGCACCTCCTCCACCATCCGCCGGTAGTCGCTGGTCTTGTGCGCGAGGGAGGCGACCAGCACCTCGATGCCGGCCTGCCGCAGGACGTACTCCAACTCGTGTACGCGGTAGGCCGGATTGATATTGACCATGATCGCGCCGATGCGGGCGGTGGCGTACTGCACCAGCACCCACTCCGGGCAGTTGACCGCCCAGATCCCCACCCGGTCGCCCTTGCCCACGCCCTTGGCGAGCAGCCCGAGCGCGACCTCCTCGACCGCCTTCCCGAACTCGGCGTACGTCCAGCGGCGCCCGGAGGGCAGGTCGACCAGTGCGTCCCGCTCCGGATGCGCGGCGACGGCCCGGTCGAGGTTGGTGCCGATGGTGTCGCCGAGCAGCGGCCGGTCGCCGGTGCCGCTGCTGTACGAGAGCTCGGTCATGAAAAGTCCCCCTCGCGGTATTCGGCGGTGCTTCCCTCTGCGGTGCGCTCGCGCAGCTCGATCCGGCGGATCTTGCCGGAGACGGTCTTGGGCAGGTCGGCGAACTCGATGCGGCGGATCCGCTTGTACGGCGCCAGGGTCTCCCGGGAGTGTGCGAACAGCGCCTTCGCGGTCTCCGGGCCCGGCTCCCAGCCCTCGGCGAGGACGATGTACGCCTTGGGGACCGCCAGCCGCAGCGGGTCGGGGGCCGGGACGATGGCGGCCTCGGCGACCGCGTCGTGCTCCAGCAGGGCGCTCTCCAGCTCGAACGGGGAGATCTTGTAGTCGGAGGCCTTGAAGACGTCGTCGGCGCGGCCCACGTAGGTGATGTAGCCGTCGGCGTCGCGGCTGCCGATGTCGCCGGTGCGGTAGTAGCCGTCGGCCATCGCCTCGGCGGTGCGCTCGGGGTCACCGTGGTAGCCGGTCATCAGGCCGACGGGGCCGGCGGACAGGTCGAGGCAGATCTCGCCCTCGTCGCCCGGTTCGCCGCTGACGGGGTCGATGAGCGCGACCGCGTAGCCGGGCGTCGGGCGGCCCATGGAGCCGGGCTTGAGAGGCTGGCCGGGGCAGTTGGCGACCTGCACGGCCGTCTCGGTCTGCCCGAAGCCGTCCCGGATGGTGACGCCCCAGGCCTCCCGGACCCGCTCGATGACCTCGGGGTTGAGCGGTTCGCCCGCCGCCACGGCCTCGCGCGGGGGCGCCTGCAGCTGGGTGAGGTCGGCCTGGATGAGCATCCGCCAGACCGTGGGCGGCGCGCAGAAGCTCGTCACCCCGCAGCGGTCCATGTGCCCCATGAGCGCCGCCGCGTCGAAGCGCGTGTAGTTGTGGATGAAGACGGTCGCCTCGGCGTTCCAGGGGGCGAACAGGTTGCTCCAGGCGTGCTTGGCCCAGCCCGGCGAGGAGATGTTGAGGTGGACGTCGCCGGGACGCAGGCCGATCCAGTACATCGTCGCCAGATGGCCCACGGGGTACGAGATGTGGGTGTGCTCCACCAGCTTGGGCTGTGCGGTGGTGCCGGAGGTGAAGTACAGCATGAGGGTGTCGTCGGCGCGGGTGGGCCCGTCCGGCTCGAAGGCCCCCTGGTGGTCGTACGCGGCCTCGTACGCGCGCCAGCCACCTGCCGCGGCGCCCGTGCCGCCGACCGCGATGCGCGTGTACTCACCTGGCACCTCGTCGAACTTCGCCGTGTCCTCGGCCCGGACGATGACGTGGCGGGCCTTGCCACGGGTGATCCGGTCGGTGAGGTCGGCGGGGCCGAGCAGCGGGGTGGCGGGGATGACGACCGCCCGCAGCTTCATCGCGGCCAGTGCCGTCTCCCACAGCTCGGCCTGGTTGCCGAGCATGACCACGATCCGTTCGCCTGCCCGTACCCCCTGGGCGCGCAGCCAGGCCGCGACCTGGTCGGACCGCGCCGACATCTCGGCGAAGGAGTACCGCGCCTCGCTCCCGTCCTCCTCGACGATGTGCAGTGCCGTGCGGTCGTTGCCCTCGGCTACACGGTCGAACCAGTCCAGGGCCCAGTTGAAGTGCTCGGGCCGGGGCCAGCGGAAGCCCCCGTACGCCGCCTCGTAGTCCTCCCGGTGCCGCAGCAGGAAGTCCCGGGCCTCCCGGAACTCCTCCGTCGCGCTGGTTGCCGCCATGTGTCCTCCTCATTGCGGGACCGCCCACTCGCATCGTGTAATCGGTGAACTGTGTCTCACTACCCCCGAACGGGGCTGAAGGGCAGGTGTGCGATGCCGGAGGCGGGCGCGACGGGCGAGGTACGCACGGCACTGCGGACGCTGCGGCGCACCAGCGGTCTGCCGGTCGCCTTCGGCGGACTGGTGGACGACGGCAGACAGGTGCGGATCAGTGAACTGAGCGGGGCGGCGACGGCGGCCCTGCGCGGGCTTGCGGTGGCGGCGGGCAACGGCCTCGGCGGCAAGTCGCTGGCCCTCTCCCGCCCGCTCGCGGTCACCGACTACCGCACCGCGCGCACGATCAGCCACGAGTACGACGCGGCGGTGGAAGCGGAAGGGCTGCGGGCGGTGCTCGCGGTACCGGTGGTCGTACGGCGGCGGGTGCGCGGCGTTCTCTACGGAGCCCTGCGGGACGCTCTGCCGCTCGGGGACCGCACTCTGAACGCGGCCGTGGAGGCAGCCCGTGAGCTGGAGCAGACGCTGGCGGTGCGGGACGAGGCCCAGCGTCTGCTGGCCGGGCGGCGCGGCCCGGCGGCCGACTGGGACCACGCTCCAGTCGGCGGCGTCCCCCTGCCACCGCTGGCTGCCCCCACCGCGACGGCCGGCGGCGACCGTAACGACCCGGGGGCGTGGGAGGAAGTTCGGGAAGCGCACGGCGAGCTGCGCGCGCTGGCCCCGCGCGTCACCGATCCGGAGCTGCGGGCGGACCTGCTCGCCGTGTGCGGCCGGCTTGCCGCCGCGGGGACCCGGAGCCGCCCCGCGGGGGTACGGCTCGCGCCACGCGAACTGGATGTGCTGGCCTGTGTGGCGGTGGGTGCGACGAATGCGGCGGTGGCGCAGCGGCTCGGGCTGCGGGCGGAGACTGTGAAGGCGTATCTGCGCTCGGCGATGCGGAAGTTGGGGGCGCACACCCGCATGGAGGCGGTGGTGGCGGCCCGCCGCGCGGGCCTGCTGCCGTAGCGCCCCACGGGGCGGTCGCGCAGCAGGGTGCGAGGGCACCGGATCCGGGTCAGGCTGGGGGTACGCCGTCAGGCGGGGGGTACGCGGCCATCAAGGTCACAAGGTCACACCACGTCTCGACAGGTTCCGTTCCCCGCCCGCGAAGGAGCCGCTCATGACGCTCACCACCGAGTACGTCCCCGGGGCGCCCAACTGGCTCGATCTCGGGACGCCCGACATGGCGGCCGCGGCCTCCTTCTACGGCGAGCTGTTCGGCTGGCGGCTGGAGGCGCTCGGCTCCGAAGCGGGCGGATACGCGATGTTCCAGCTCAACGGGAAGAGGGTGGCCGGCGTCGGCCCGCTCACCGAGGAGGGCGCGCGCAGCGCCTGGACGGTGTACTTCCACACCGCTGACGCCGACGCCACGGCCAAGGCGGTGGAGCAGGCCGGCGGCACGGTCCGCTTCGGGCCGGTGGAGGTGTTCACCGAAGGGCGCATGGCGGGGTTCACCGACCCGGCCGGCGCGCAGTTC
The DNA here is from genome assembly GCF_054963655.1 of Streptomyces sp. HSS9-12. NCBI lineage: Bacteria > Bacillati > Actinomycetota > Actinomycetes > Kitasatosporales > Streptomycetaceae > Streptomyces > Streptomyces sp. HSS9-12. The sequence goes on from NZ_JBUEGC010000016.1 coordinate 110,256, forward strand.
GCCGTATGGGAGCCGCGTGACAACCCCGGGCTGGAGCTGGTCACGGAGCCGGGCAGCCTGTGCTGGACGGAGCTGCACACCCCCGAGCCGGACGGCGCCCGCTCCTTCTACGGCTCGGTCTTCGGCTGGCGGGCCGACGAGATGCCCTTCGCCGGGACCACGTACACGGTCCTGAGCCTCGCCGAGGACAGGCCGGACCCGTCCTTCGGCGGGGTCATGCCCCTGCCGCCCGCCGGGGCGGCGGCGCACTGGCTTCCGTACATCGAGGTGACGGAGTGCGACCTGGTGGCCGCGAAGGCCGAGCAGGCAGGTGGCGCGATCGCCATCCACCCTGTGGAAGCGGCGGATGTCGGGCGCTTCGCACGGCTCACCGATCCATTCGGCGCGGACTTCGCGGTGATCACGAGCACGCGGCGGCTGGAAGCCGCGTAGGCGATCAACCGGGCCGGACCCGGATGTCGTGGGCGGCGCCCGCCGCGGCGAATTCCAGCAGGCGTGCGCCCTCGGCCTCCAGCGCGGCACGGTCGGCGTGCGACAGCTTCGCAAAGGCTCGACGACCAGCGTGGCGCGCTCGCGATCCCGGTCGATGCGCCAGGTGCTCGCGGGCCTCAGTCGCCGATACGGACGACGGCGAGCGTGATGTTGTCGGGCCCTCCCGCGTCCATGGCGGCCTTCCACAGCTCGAAGGCCGCCCTGCCGTCGCCGTGCTCGCGCATGATGTCCTCGATATGGTCGTCCGGCACCGGGTCGCTCAGCCCGTCCGTGCAGACCAGGTGGCGGGTGCCGACGGACAGTGGCGAGCTGGTCACATGCGGGACGACCGGAGTGAACTCGGGGGTTCCGCCGAGGGTTTGCGTGACGATGGGAGTGGTGCGCTGCCCCGGAGCGAGCGGCGGATTGTCGTCGATGGTCACCTCTTTGAAGCCGTCCGGGCCGGCGTCGTAGACCCGGCTGTCACCGACGTTGAAGGAGAGCACCGACTCCTCCGTCACCACCACCCCCGCGACCGTGGTGCCCATCATGATCAGGTCGGGATCGTCGTCGGCGGCGTCGTACACCGCCTTGTTGCAGGCCTCGATGGCGTCGCGCACGGCGTCCTCGCTGTCGAGGAACGGTCCGATCCGCGACAGCCGGCGGACGACCAGAGCGCTGGCGACCTCACCTGCCGGATGGCCGCCGAGACCGTCGGCGACGGAGACGACGAGCGGTGTGCCGAGCGGGAACAGCAGCGTCTGCGGGCTCTCGGTCGCAGTGCTGCACAGGGTCCAGGGGCCGATGGCGAGGCTGTCCTCATTGTGCTCACGCAGCAGACCAGCGTGGCTGAGCGCGCTGACGACGATGTAGGCCATGGCGGTCATCGCCTTCCCGGTAGGCGGGCCGGCTCGTCTCTTCCATTGTCGGCCGGGCCGTCCCGCGCTGCACCGCTTCGACCACGGCGTGGGTGGCGTATATCGTTTGTCGTGGTCAGTGACATGCGACGACATGTGTTCGAGGCAGGAGGTGAGTCTGCGATGACAGGCGAACCTCCCAGTCGCCTGCCGAGCGGCACCGGCTGGTCCCTGCGCTAGCAGCGGCCGGGAGCGGTGCCGGAGGTGTGCCGATGTCCGCCCGAGCCCGTTCCGCTGTGAAGGGACAGTCATGTCCGAGCGCCGCCCCCGTCCTCTGCTCTCCCCCAGGAAGCACACCTGGCTCCGTACCGCCGCGGCTCGGCCCTCGCCCAAGGCGCGGGCCGGAGACGGGGCCACAGACCGGTCCGCCGCGCCGCCCCAGGCGAGCGCCGGCTCCGCCCCGCCGGCCGCCGAAGGCAGCGTGGTGCACGCCGCGCTGTACCAGAACGGCGTCCGCGTCAGCACGCCCGCCACGCTGGCCGACACCTTCCGGCAGCTGCGGGAGCAGCAGGAGGGCATGGCCTGGATCGGCCTGCACCGGCCCTCCGAGGCGGAGCTGGTCTCCCTCGCCGAGGAATTCGACCTCCACCCGCTGGCCATCGAAGACGCCCTCGAGGCCCACCAGCGTCCGAAGCTGGAGCGCTACGGAGACACGCTCTTCGTTGTCCTGCGCGCCGCCCGCTATCTCGACGACCCCGAGGACATCGAGTTCGGCGAGCTGCACGTCTTCGTCGGTGCCGACTTCGTCATCACGGTGCGGCACGCCGCCGCCCCGGACCTGTCGGAGGTCCGGCGGCGTATGGAGGAGACCCCCGAGCTGCTGGCCCTCGGCCCGGAGGCCGTGCTGTACGCGATCCTGGACGCGGTCGTCGACGGGTACATCCCCGTGGTGGCCGGCGTCCAGAACGACGTCGACGAGATCGAGACCGAGGTCTTCCGCGGCGACCCCGAGGTCTCGCGCCGCATCTACGAACTCGCCCGCGAAACGGTGGAGTTCCAGCGCGCCACCCGCCCGATGGTCGGCATGCTCAACGGCCTGATGGCCGGCTTCGCGAAGTACGGCACCGACGAGGAACTGCAGCGCTACCTACGGGACGTGGCCGACCATGTCACCCACACCAGCGAGCGCGTGGACGGCTTCCGCCAGGCCCTCGCGGACATCCTGACGGTCAACGCCACACTGGTCAGCCAGCAGCAGAACGCCGAGATGCGGGCCTTGGCGGAAGCGGGCTTCGAACAGAACGAGGAGATCAAGAAGATCTCCGCCTGGGCGGCGATTCTCTTCGCGCCGACGCTGGTCGGGACCATCTACGGCATGAACTTCCGCCAGATGCCCGAGCTGCACTGGGCGTTCGGCTACCCCTTCGCGATCGGCTTGATGGTGCTGGTTTGCACCACTTTGTACGTGATTTTCAAGCGGCGGGACTGGCTCTAGTTTCCGGCCTCACCCGCTCCGGCAAATCGATCACCGTCAACACCCTGCTCGCCTACGCCTCGCTCATGCGGGACGTGCGTCTGATCGTGATCGACCCCAACTTCGGTGCGGTCGCGCCCTGGTGGCGTACCGCCTACAAGGTGTCCGACGCCGTCCATCCCGACGATCCGACCGAGATCCTGCGCTGGGTGCGTGAGGAGATGCAGCGCCGGGAGCGGCTGTTCTGGTCCGGCCGTACCGACCGCATCACCGAGTTCAGCCCTGAGCTGCCGCTGCTGCTGGTGGTGATCGATGAGGTGGCGAACTACACCCGGCACCCCGACCGCAAGGCGCGCGAACGCTTCGAGGCCGAGCTGCTGGCCATCGCCAGCCAGGGAGCCAAGTTCGGCATCCGGCTGTGGCTGCTCACCCAGAAGCCCTCCGCCGACGTGCTGACCACCGCCGTGCGGACCAATCTGTCCGCCCGGATCTGCCACCGCATGGACACCGTCGAGGACTTCCTGCACCTCTTCCCCGACGGCCGGGAACTGGACATCACTGCCGCCGACCGGACCATGCCCCAGGGTGTGTCCATCGCCTCCGTCGGCGACATGCGCGTTCCGGTCCGGCTGCGCTCGGTCTACCTGCCCACCGAAGCCTGCTGGCAGATCAACGACGTCATGTGCGCCGAAGGGCTCAAGGTCCGCGAGCTGCCCGACCGCGTGGACCTGGACAAGGCCGCGTGACCGCCGCCTCCTGGTCCCGCTTCGCAGTGATCCCCGGCAAGGGCGTGTAGTCGCCAAACCCTCGCCCCTGCCGGGGCCTCCCTCCCATACCCGTCCACGGCACGCGTGTGCCGCAGTGCAGAGAGGTCCCGCCAGCATGCCACCGCACGACCCGACCGCCACAATCCCCCGCCCCGAACCGGCCACGGCCGCGCTGCCCACGTTCACCGGGTACCGCGACCTGCTCGGCGTGGTACGGCAGCTGTCCTCCCTGGGTGGCTGTGCCCAGCCGATCCGGCTCGAAGGCCAGTACACCGAGATCGACGCCTTCACCGGCGAGATCCTGCGCGAACTGAAGTCCAAGGAACTGCCCGCCGGGCACCTCCTGGTCCGCTGCGGCAACCGCCGCACCACCCGCTGCCCCTCCTGCGCCGAGCTCTACCGCCAGGACACCTACCAGCTCATCGCCGCCGGCCTGCGCGGCGGCAAGAACATCCCCGACCAGGTCGCCACCCACCCCCGCGTCTTCGCCACCCTCACCGCACCCTCATACGGGCCGGTCCACGGCCGACGCGTGGGCGGTTCCGTGCGCTGCCGCTGCGGGCGCACCCACGCCAAGGGTGACCCGCTCCTCGGCACCCCGCTCGACCCCGAGCGGTACGACTACCCCGGCGCCGTGCTGTGGAACGCCCATGCCCCGGCCTTGTGGGCGCGCTTCATGCTCCACCTGCGCCGCACCATCGCCGCCGCAGCTGGTGTCCC